>JBPEXB010000475.1:0-2244 GCA_052032125.1 Acidimicrobiia bacterium | reverse complement strand
CGGGCACCCATCGTGAAGACGTCGCGCAGGATGCCGCCCACCCCGGTGGCCGCGCCCTGGTACGGCTCGACGAAGGAAGGATGGTTGTGCGATTCGATGCGGAGGGCAGCCAGCCAGCCGTCTCCGAGATCGACGACCCCGGCGTTCTCGCCCGGCCCCACGACGACCCACGGCGCCTCGGTCGGGAACCGGCCGAGGTGTGCTCGAGACGACTTGTACGAACAGTGCTCGGACCACATCACGGAGTACATCGCCAGCTCGGCGTCCTCGGGCGGCCTGCCGAGGATCTCGCACACGTCGTCATACTCGGCCTCGGTCATCCCGAGGGCTGCGTAGACGGGCTGGGCGGTCGTCGCCTCAGACACCGGCCGGCACCAAGCTCTGCACGAACGAGTCGAGCAGCACGGCACCGTCATCCGAGCCGAGGATCGCCTCCACCGCCCGCTCCGGGTGGGGCATGAGGCCCACCACGTTGCCGGCCGGCGAGGCGATGCCGGCGACGTTGCCCACCGCACCGTTCGGGTTGGCGGCCTCCGTCACGGACCCGTCCGGCTCGGCATAGCGGAGCACGACCTGGTCGGACCCGTCGAGGGTGGACCACGTGTCGGGCTCCACCGTGTAGTTGCCCTCGTACGAGTTGAGCGGGATCCGCAGCACCTGACCGACCTCGGCGCTGCGGGTGAGCACCGAGGCGGTCGACGTCACCACCAGGTCGACCGGCCGGCAGATGAACGACAGACCGACGTTGGGGAGCAACACACCCGGCAGCAACGCCGCCTCACAGAGGATCTGGAAGCCGTTGCAGATGCCCAGCACCGGCGCTCCCTCATCCGCCAGGCGCGCCACCTCGACCATCACCGGCGAGAAGCGGGCGATGGCGCCGGTTCGCAGGTAGTCGCCGTGGGCGAATCCGCCGGGCAGGACGACGCCTGCGAACTCCGAGAGGTCGGTCTCGCGATGCCACACCAGGTGCGGGTCGGCACCCAGTAGCCCGAGGGCGTGGACGACGTCGTGCTCGCAGTTGGTACCCGGGAAGACGACGACCGCGACCTTCACGACAGCAGCTCGATCTCGTAGTCCTCCATCACCGGGTTGGCGAGCAGCCGCTCGCACATCTCGGTGACGGCGGACCGCACGTGCTCCGGGTCGGTGCCCTCCACGTCCAGCACCACGTTGCGATCGATGCGCACGTCGGCGACGTCGTAGCCGAGGTCGCGCAGGCCCCGCCCGACGGCTGCTCCCTGGGGATCCGCGATCTGGGCGCGTCGCCGGATGCGGACCTGCACCCGCATCAGACGGCCAGCGGTCGGCCGGTGATCAGCTGGTACGCCTCGAGGTACCGGGCGCGGGTGCCCTCGATCACCTCCGACGGAAGCGGCGGAGCAGGAGGCGTCTTGTCCCAGTCCGTGGTGCTCAACCAGTCACGGACGAACTGCTTGTCGAAGGACGGCACCGGCGTGCCGGGCTGGTACTCCGCAGCCGGCCAATACCGTGACGAGTCGGGCGTCAGCACCTCGTCGATCAGGCACACCTCGCCGTCGATCCAGCCGAATTCGAACTTGGTGTCGGCCAGCAGGACCCCCCGTTCAGCGGCGTGCTCGCGACCCGTGGTGTACAGCTCGATCGAGCGGCGCTTGAGCAGCTCGTAGAGCTCGTCGCCGAGGATGTCGCGGGCGCCTCGCTCGGTCAGATTCTCGTCGTGCCCGGTCTCGGCCTTCGTGGCGGGGGTGAAGATCGGCTCGTCGAGGAGGTCGGCCATCACGAGACCCTCGGGCAGGTGCTCGGTCGTCGGGCCGCCTCCGTCCCGGTACTCCCGCCAGGAGGAGCCGTACAGATAGCCCCGCACGACACACTCGACGGGGATCACCTCGGCGCGTCGCACCACCATCGAGCGACCAGCCAGCGATGTCCGCGTGGCCTCGTCCAGGGAATCGACCGTTCCGAGGTCGGAGGTGACGAAGTGATGTGGTGTGGCGAGGCGGTCGAACCAGAACTCGGAGAGGGCCGTCAGGACCTTGCCCTTGTCGGGGATCGGCTCGCCCAGCACGACGTCGAAGGCCGAGATGCGATCGGTCGCCACCATGAGCAGATGGCGATCGTCGAGCTCGTAGATGTCGCGAACTTTCCCCGACGCAAGGTGATCCAGCGCAATCACGGCCGGGAGGATAACGCGGCCTCGGCCGGGTGCGAGGCACCCAGCCGAGGCGTAGCGAGTACGTGGTACCGAGTACTCAGTACCGGATC
>JBPEXB010000474.1:0-3119 GCA_052032125.1 Acidimicrobiia bacterium | reverse complement strand
GAGTCGCCGCGTGACCCCGTGTCGGGCGACGGATGACGGACGACGGACGACGGCTCCGGGCTCCCGGGCTCCCGGGCTCCGCTCCTTCGGGTTGTTTCGTCCTCTCGGTAGCCTCCGCTCGTGGCTGTCCGCCTCGCAACACCCCTCAT
Source organism: Acidimicrobiia bacterium (assembly GCA_052032125.1). GTDB lineage: Bacteria > Actinomycetota > Acidimicrobiia > Spongiisociales > Spongiisociaceae > JBPEXB01. Next base: position 2,970 of record JBPEXB010000474.1, on the reverse strand, counting down.
CCGTCGTTCGTCGCTGCCGTGGCTGGGTGCCGGTGCCCTCATCGGATCCGTCCTCGCCATCAGCTGGTGGGAACTGCTGTTCCTGCCGCTCGGGGACAGCCACGACGGGCGCATCAACGCTCGCTTCGGCCTGCAAGTGAGGAACCTGCTGGAGGACGGGCTGCTGGGCTCCGATCTGCTGGCGTCCATGGAGCCCTTCGCCGCCCAGCCGTACGCACACCACCCCCCGCTGCTCAACCTGCTGCACGCCGGGCTGGGCTCGGTGTTCGGCGTGGGTGCGTGGCAGCTCCATCTGATCGGGTTCCTGGCGGGCCTGGCGACCGTCGGAGCGCTCCTCTGGCTCGCCAGCGAGCTGGGATTCAGCCCGTGGGTGGCGGCCCCGCCGGTGGCCGTCGTCGCCGCCACGCCGATGTTCTGGATCTACGCCCGGCTCGGTCTCGGGATGTCGCTGATGCTCGTCTTCCTGGCGCTCTGGTCCCGATGGTCGAAGGACCCGTCGAGGGTCCGTGGCGTGCTGGTCGGGGCGGTCGTCCTCGCCCTCTCGTCGTGGCCCGGAGTAGCGCTGGTGCTGGTCATGGCCATCTGGACCTTTGCCCGCCACGACCGCCTGATGGGCCGGCGGCTGGCGATCGCGGCGGCCGGCGTGGCCATCGCGGTCCTGGCTTGGGCGTTGAGCGTCACCTCGGTCGCCGAGCTGGGCGAGCACACTCGTAACCGCGTCCGGGTGCCCGTGGGGCTGGGCGAGTTCGTCGAGCAGTACCGGTGGTTCTACGGGACGCTCTTCCCGGGCTGGTTCAAGTGGGCGATCCCCGTGGCGATCGTCGTGGCGCTGGCTGCCCGAAGAACCCGGGTTCCGGCTGCGGCGATCTCGATCGTGATGCTGGCCTGGACGCTCGGTCTGCCGGAGGCGGCGTACGTCCACGACTTCTGGACGTATCCGTTGCTCGGTGTGGTGGCGCTCGGGTGGATGGCCGGAGTCCAGTGGCTGGTGGAGCGGCGCGTCCCGGTGGCGCTGGTGGCCGTCGTCCTGGCCCTGCTCGCCGCATCGACCTTCTCGTCCACCCAGCGAGACGGCTTTCGCGAGGCGTATTTCCATGCTCCGTCGGATGCCGGGCGGTTGCTGGCCGCAGTTCCGCCCAGCCGCGGGCAGACCGTGGGCTGGGTCGCAGGAGCGCTCGAGGTGCCGCGCTGGATGAGTTTCTACTGGGACCTCCCGGTTGCCGAGCTGGGTCGCGAGCAGGTGGACGAGGTCCACCCCGACGATCTCGTGCTGCTGCGTGGCGATCGGCTGCCGGAATGGCTCGACGAGGTGCCGATGCCGCGGGCTCAGGTCGGCCGGTACGCCCTGGTCACGGTCTCCGACCTCCGGCCGTGACCTCGGCGCGTCGTTTACGATGACGCACCGCATGGACCGCCTCCGAGCGCTCACGCCTCCCCGTCTTCGATCCGGCTGGACCCTCGTCGCCGTGATCGCGCTGATCGTGCTGGCCACGTGGATCCCTGATGCCGACCTCCCGCTCGGCGACAGCGACGACGGGCGCATCTTGGGGCGATTCGGCCTCCAGGCCCGCAACTTCTGGGAGGACGGCCCGGCCGCCAGCGGGTACGGGTCGTCGATGGCCCCCTACGGCGCGGCGATCAACTACGCCCATCACCCACCGCTGATGAACTTCGTCCAGATCGCCTCGGTCGGGGTGTTCGGGCAGAACGTCGTCAGCCTCCGGGTCCTGACCTTCCTCCTCGGAGCCGCCACCGTGCCCGCCATGGCGGCGCTGTTGCGATCCCGCGGCCTGGCTTGGGGCCCGACGGTGCTGGCGGTGGCGGCCATGGCGGCCACCGGCTTCTTCTTCGTCTACATGCGACAGGGCGGCGGCTTCTCCTTGATCGTGGCGGCGACGGCGATGGTGGCCTACCTCCGTGACCGGGAGGGCGAGGTGCCGTGGTGGGGTGCGGCGGGTGCCGCCGCGCTGGCGGCCGCCACGGCCATGCAGTCGTGGATCGCCATGGCGGCCATGGGGCTGCTCATCCTCTGGCTGTTCGCCGGCAAGCGGCTGGCGCCTATCACGTGGTGGGTGGCGCTCGGGGGTCTCGCCGGCGTCGCCATCTCGGCCGGCTGGATCCTCAACGCCACCGACCTGTCCGAGCTCACCGGCCAGGTCGAGACGCGCACGGACACCGCCGCCTTCGGCCTCGGCGAGTTCCTGTCGAGGCAATGGGAGTTCGCAGGGCGGCTCACACCCGGTTGGTTCAGGTGGCTGGCCATTCCGGCCCTCATCGCCGGACTGGTCGACAAGCGCACCCGCGTGCCCACCGCCATCACCCTGGGGGTTGCGGCGGCTTGGACGTTCGGGCTCCAAGAGGGTGCCTGGGTCCACGTTCTGTGGAACCTCCCGTGGGTGGCCCCGGTCACGATCGGACTGGCGGTGATCTTCGACACGGTCCGGCAGAGGCTCCCGTCGAGCGCCCGCCCTCTGGCCGCCGCCGTGGCGGGGCTGGTGGTGCTCGTCTCGTGGTGGGGGCTGCTGTCGGGACCGACCCGGGACACGTTCCTCGCCGATCCCGCCCGGGCCGGCGAGATCTTCGCCGAGCGCCAACCCGAAGCGGGCACGACCTGGGTGTGGATCACACCGGGCGTGTCGACGGCCCGCTGGATCAGCTACTACTGGGACCTGCCGGTGCGCACGCTGCAGGAGCAGAACCTCACCGACCTCGGGCCGTCGGACTTCGTGCTCGTCAACATCGACCGGATCCCCGACTACGTCCCGGATGTCGCCTTCGAGCAAGCGGTGGAGATCAACGGCCGCTACGCCCTGCTGCCGGCCGCCGTGGTGCAGCCGTGACCGGTCGTAGGCTGGCTCGATGACGTCCTCACCGCTCCCGGCCGTGGTACGGGGCAACGACTGGCGCTCGGTTCCGGTGCCCGAGTTGGATCGGTTCGAGCCGTCGGAGGGCGTGTCGGTCGTGATCGCC
>JBPEXB010000473.1:0-10245 GCA_052032125.1 Acidimicrobiia bacterium | reverse complement strand
GTGGATCTGGGGGCGGTCTCCTAGATTCCCCTGACCGCCCGACAGGAGCCGCATGACCGCCGACCTCGGACTGATCGGCCTGGCCGTGATGGGCCAGAACCTCGTGCTCAACATGGCCGACCACGGATATACGGTCGCCGTCTACAACCGCACGCAATCCAAGACGGACGAATTCATCGCCGGGCCCGCTGCAGACGCCGGCGTGATCGGCGCCGCCAGCGTCGAGGAGCTGGTCGAGAGCCTCTCGTCGCCCCGCATCGTCATGCTCATGGTGAAAGCCGGCGGAGCGGTCGACGCGGTCATCGACCAGTTGGTGCCGCTGCTCGAGCCGGGCGACGTGATCATCGACGGCGGCAATTCCCACTTCGAGGACACGATCAGGCGTGCCGAGCGGCTCGAGGACGTCGGCCTGCGCCTGGTCGGCGCCGGGGTGTCAGGAGGCGAGGAGGGTGCCCGCAACGGCCCCTCGATCATGCCCGGTGGTACGCCTGAAGCGTGGCCGGTGGTGCAGGACATCCTGCAGTCGATCGCCGCCAAGGTCGAGGACGGCACCCCGTGCTGTGATTGGATCGGCTCCGACGGGTCCGGGCACTACGTGAAGATGGTCCACAACGGCATCGAGTACGGCGACATGCAGGTCATCGCCGAGGCCTACCACTTGATGAAGGACGGGCTGGGGCTGGGCCACGACGAGATGGCCGAGATCTTCCGCCAGTGGGGGGAGGGCGTCCTCGACTCGTTCCTCATCGACATCACCGCCGACATCCTCGCCTACACGGACAACGATGGTGAGCGGACGTTGGAGCACATCCTGGATGCGGCCGGGCAGAAGGGCACCGGGAAATGGACCGCCATCTCGTCGCTCGAGCTGGGCCAGCCGGTCACGCTCGTGGCCGAGGCCGTCTACGCCCGCATCGTCTCGGCGCTCAAGGATCAACGGGTGGAAGCGGCCGCCAAGATCGGAGCGGACAAGCAACGCCTCGACGTCGATCCGGACTCCTTCGTGAACGACATCCGCGACGCCCTGTACGCCTCCAAGATCGTGTCCTACGCCCAGGGGTTCATGCTCCTGCGGGCCGCCTCGGCCGAGCACGGCTGGGACCCCGACCATGGCCGGATCGCCCAGATGTGGCGCGAGGGTTGCATCATCCGAGCCGTGTTCCTCGACGACGTGACCGACGCGTTCGACCGCGATCCCGGTCTCACCAGCCTGCTGCTCGACGACTTCTTCGCCGAGGCGGTCGCCGACGCCGAGGCCGGATGGCGGCGGGTGATCACAGCCGCCGTGACGGCGGGCATCCCCGTGCCCGCGTATTCGTCGGCGCTGGCCTTCTACGACGCCTATCGCAGCGAACGGCTGCCGGCCAACCTCATCCAGGCCCAGCGCGATTACTTCGGTGCGCACACGTACGAGCGGGTGGACGCCGAACGGGGCGAGCACTTCCACACCGACTGGACGGGACAGGGCGGTGGCACGACCGCCGGCAGCTACGACGCCTGACGGTCGACCAGTCCCACTTCGAGCAACGAGAGATCCCGGCCCGCCTCGACCTCGACGGTCGAAGCGATCTCGGCCGGAAGCACGACCGTGGTCCCCGGATGGCCCTCGAGCGGTGCGGCACCAGGAGCCCGGATCACGCACTCACCCCGCACCACCATCAGCACCCGCACCTCTGGATGGCCGTCGAGATCGACCGACTCGGCGTGCTCTCTGATCCAGTAGTCGGCGGTGTCCACGAGCGGCCGGTTGCCTGAGCCGTCGAACGGCGCGAGCCCGTCGTCGGGCGGGCCGATCAGCGCGACCTCGAGCGCCGCGTCGATGTGGAGATCACGAGGCGCTCGCCCGTACTCCTCCGCCCAGTCGTAGAGACGGAAGGTCGTGTCACTCGGCGTTTGGATCTCGGCAACCATGACGCCGGCGCCCAACGCGTGGACGATGCCGGCCGGCAGGTGGTGGAAGGCACCCGGCTCGGCCGGTACCGCACACAGAAGCTCGGCGAGTTCGGTGGAGCCGGCCGCGGCGGCCAGATCGTCCCTCGTCACCTCAGGGTCGAGGCCCAGGTACAGGACGGCGTCCGGCTCGGCGTCGACGACGAACCAGGACTCGGTCTTGCGGCGCGCCGCCGGGTTGCGGGCGACGTAGGCCTCGTCGGGGTGCACCTGCACCGAGAGGTGCTCACGGGCGTCGAGCACTTTGACCAGCAGCGGGAAGTCACCTTCCGAGGTCGGCGACGCCGAGCCCATCAGCCGCTCGCCATAGAGCGCGATCAGATCCCGGAGCGAGGCGCCGGCGTGGCCGCCGGAGCTCACCAGGGTGCGAGTGGCCGGGGCGTCGCCGGCCACTCCCTCGGGCAGGTCGGCCACCTCCCACGCTTCCCCGTACGAGACGTCCGCGCCCAGCCGCTTGCCCAGCGCCTCGAGGCGACGCCCACCCCACGGCTTCGGCACCAGGATCGGCTCGAGCATGATCGGCGGCAGCTCGGGCATCGGGGGCGAGACCAGCGGAGGGAGCGGTTCGGCCACGACGCTCAGCCCGTCTCGCTGTCGTCGAAATCGATCCACGGCTCCAGATCGATCCCCAAGCCGTCGGCGATACGGTTGGCGTAGGCGAAGTACGCCACGACCTCCACGAGGTCGAGGATGTCCCTATCGCTCATCCCGACGGCGCGCAGGCCATCGATGTCGCCGGCATCACAGTCGCCGGGGGTCAGGGTCAGCTTCACCGCGTAGTCCAGCATCGCCACCCGGCGCGGCTCGAGGCCGGCCTCCCGATGGTCTCGCTCGAGTGCCGCGGCGAGCGCGTCGTCCTTCAGGAGCCGGCGCAGACCGCGCCGGTGATGGGTCAGTCAGTAGTGGCAGCCGTTCAGCTTGGACACCACCACCGCCACCATCTCCCGCTCCACCTTGCGGAACGTCTTGGTCGACTTCATGACCTCTTCGTAGAGGTGCTGGTGGGACGCCAGGCCCTCGGGGTGGAGGGAATGCACGGCGATGACGTGGTCCACCCGACCGTGGAGAGGATCACGCGTCTGGTCGTACAACTCAGCCAGCCGGCCGGTCGCCTCAGACTCCGGGACGATGGGAATCCATGCCACAGGCCGACGATAGAAGCTCAGGCGCCCGGGCCGGGCCGGTTTGCAAGCCTGCGCAGGCGGTACGCTGTACGGTCCCGCACCAACCGGAGAACAGTTTCCATGGATCATCCCTACCGGCTGCCGCGCCATGTGGTGCCCAGCCACTATCGGATCCGCCTCGAGCCCGATCTCGACGCCGCCACCTTCGCCGGGTCCGAGGTCGTCACCGTCGAGGTGCTGGAGCCGACCAACCGGATCGTGCTGAACGCCGCCGAGCTCGAGATCTACGAAGCCCATCTCCGCAACGCCGAGGAACACCACGTCGAAGCGGCGGTCACCTATGACGAGAAGGCGCAGCGGGCGATCCTGACGTTGGACGAGGAGATCGCTCCCGGTGCCTGGGAGTTGTACTGCGGCTTCAACGGCATCCTCAACGATCAGCTCCACGGGTTCTACCGATCGACGTTCACCGATGTCGACGGCAACGATCAGGTCATCGCCACGACCCAGTTCGAGGCCACGGATGCCCGCCGGGCCTTCCCCTGCTGGGACGAACCTGACTTCAAGGCGGTGTACGGCGTCACGCTGATCGTCCCCGACGATCTCCTGGCCGTCTCGAACAGCGCCGAGGTCGAACGCCGGCCGGTCGAGGGCGGCGGCAAGGTGGCAATCACCTTCGCCGACACGATGAAGATGTCGACCTACCTCGTCGCCTTCATCGTCGGGCCATTCGAGGCGACCGATCCGGTGGATGTCGACGGGGTCCCGCTACGCATCATCGCCCCTCGCGGGAAGAAGCACCTCACGGACTTCGCCATGAAGTGCGGCGAGTTCTGCCTGCGGTATCTGGCCGAGTACTACGACATCCCGTATCCGGGCGACAAGGTCGACATGGTCGCCATCCCCGACTTCGCCTTCGGGGCGATGGAGAACCTCGGCTGCATCACCTACCGCGAGACGGCGCTGCTCGTCGACGAGGCCACGGCCACCTCGGCCGAGCTGCTCCGCATCCTCGATGTGATCGCCCACGAGCTCGCCCACATGTGGTTCGGCGACCTCGTGACCATGAAGTGGTGGAATGGCATCTGGCTCAACGAGGCGTTCGCCACCTTCATGGAGATGAAGGCCACCGACGCCCGCCGGCCGGACTGGAAACGTTGGCTGGCCTTCGGCGCCGTCGAACGGCCGTGGGCCTTCAACGTCGACGACCTCGCCACGACCCGCCCGGTGGAGTTCGAGGTGAACTCGCCGGAGGAGGCGAACGCCATGTTCGACGCCCTCACGTACGGCAAGGGCTCGGCCGTGCTGAGGATGATGGAGCAGTACCTCGGCGAGGAGTCGTTCCGGGCCGGAGTCGGCAACTACCTCCGCGAGCACGCCTACGCCAACACCGAGACGGCCGATCTCTGGAAGGCGCTCGACGAGGCGTCCGGAGAACCGGTCGGCGCCATCATGGACACCTGGATCCTGCAGGGCGGGTATCCGCAGCTGGAGGTGACCGCCGCCAACGGTGGGCTGGAGCTCTCTCAGAGCCGCTTCCTGATCACGCCTGATCCGGCCGACCAGACGATGTGGAAGCTGCCCGTTCAGCTGCGCGGCATGGCCGACGGCTCACCGTTCGAGGCCAAGCTCCTGCTCGATGGCGTGTCGACCACCTACGAGATCGACGGTCCCGTCGACTGGGTGATCGCCAACGCCGGCGGCCATGGCTTCTACCGGACCTGGTACGACGACGCGCTGTTCGGCGCCCTGATGGACGACATCCCGTCGCTGGAGCCGTTGGAGCGATTCACGCTCGTGGACGACGCCTGGGCGTTCGTCGAGTCCGGTCAGGCCCGGGCGGCATCGTTCCTCCGCGTGGCCACGACGTTCGAACACGAGACCGAACAATCCATCTGGAGTGCGGTGCTCGGCGGAGCCGCCGGGATCAGCCACCACCTGGTGTCCGAGGACGTGCGGCCGGCGTTCGAGTCGTGGGTGAGAGGTCTGGTCGGGACCCAGGCCGCCGCGCTCGGGTGGGAGCCGGAGCCGTCGGAGCCCGACCTGATCCGGCGCCTGCGAGGGCAGCTGATCGGAGCGATGGGGAGGATGGGCAACCACGACCCGACGATCGACAAGGCCCGTGAGGTCTACGAGCGAGTGGTCGCGGATCCGACCGCCGTCGACCCTGAAGTCGCCCAGGCGTCGCTGTTCACCGTGGCCGCCCACGGCGATGAGCAGACGTACGACGCGTTCCTGGCGCGCCATCTCGATGCCCCCAACCCGCAGCAGAAGTTGAAGTACCTCCAGGCGCTGGCGTCCATGGACCGCCAGGACGCCGTCGAGCGCACCTTCGGTCTCATCGAGGACGGCACGGTTCGTAGCCAGGACACGACCTGGGTGCTGGCCCGGATGCTGATGAACCGGCGCACCGGACCCGATGCCTGGACCTCGCTGCGCCAGAAGTGGGAGACGCTGGCAGAGGCGATCCCGCCGATGACCCAGTCGCGCATGGTCGAAGGTCTTCCCGCGCTCTCGCGCCCGGACGTGGCCGCCGACGTGGAGGCGTTCTTCGCCGAGACGCCACTGTCCCACGCTGCCAAGGCGCTCGAGCAGAAGCTCGAGCGGCTGCGGGCCATGGTCGCCATGCGGGAGCGGGAAGCCGACGGAATCGCCGACGCCCTCGCCGAGTGATGGACGCCACGCTCTGGATCGACCCGATCTGACCGTGGTGCTGGGTGACGGCCAGGTGGGTCGTCGAGCAGGTGGCGCCGGAACGTGACGTCCAGGTCTCCTGGCAGCCCATCAGCCTGTACGTCAAGAACGGCCCCGGCCCCGATCATCCGTCGCACGATCGGTACCACCGGACCCACACCTTGCTGCGGGTCCTGGAGTCGGTGCGGACCACCGACGGCAACGACGGCGTATTTCGCGGCTACTGGTCCTTCGGGGCGCGCATCCATCACGATCGGGCCCTCCTCGAGTTCGACATCGGCGAGGCGCTGTCGGACGCCGGTCTCGATCCGGTCCATGCGTCGGCGGCGGGCGATGAGCGCTGGGACCACGAGATCCGAGCGCGCATGGATCGCGGCCTGGCGCTGGCCGGAGACGACATCGGAACGCCGATCATCGGCATCGAGACGGAAGCCGGCGAGCAGGTGGGGATCTTCGGTCCGGTGATCACCCGCGTGCCTTCGCCCGAGCTGTCCTTGCAGTTGTGGGACGGAATGGTCGCCGTGCTGACCGTGCCGGGTTTCTGGGAGCTCAAGCGCACCCGGACCGAGCGGCCCGACCTCGGAGAACGGCCGGCGTGACGATCAGGCGGCGGCGATGACGACCGCCGCCAGCAGCACCGCAGCGGCGGTGAGCCTGGCTGCCTGACCGAGCGCCGCCCACGGACCGGCACCAACGGCCGTCGTGACCGTGTCGACCATCCACGTCGAGAAAGTCGTGAGCCCGCCCAGCAGGCCGGTGCCCACGACGAAGGCGACATCGGAGCTCGGGTCGGCGGCCACCATCGCGGCGAGCGCCAGCGTGCCGGCCACGTTGACGCTGATGGTGCCGTAGGGAGCCCGCCAGCGCCGGTGGATCCACCCGGACACCGCCACGCGCAGCGCGGCGCCGAGGCCGCCTGCCACTGCCATCAGCACCCAGGTCATCGACTGCCGATCCGGAACCCGGTCGCCGCCAGCATCGTCCCGAGGAGCACGCTGGCGCCGGCATATGCCAGAGCCCCCGCCGGACCTCCAGCCTCGGCGAGGTCGACGATTTCGATCACGAATGTCGAGAACGTGGTGAGTGCGCCGAGCACCCCGGCGCCCACTCCGAAACGGAGCATCGGGTCCGGTCGGTGCAGCAGGGAACCAGCCAGGTAGCCGAGCGCGGCCGAACCGATCAGGTTCACGCTGAAGGTCGCCCACGGGAACGCCGGATCGAACCAGAGCCGGCTCAGGCCGGCTCGGAGCAGGGTTCCGACCACACCACCGACGAAGGCTGCCGCGACTCGCCCGAAGGTCGGCAATGCGTGCCACCCGACCGGTGTGGTCAGCTCGCCAGCTCCTCGAGGCTGAGGTTGAGTTGGGCGAGCCGCTCAGGGCGGATGCTCCAGTGCGCCCAGCGGCCCCGCTGCTCACGGTCGAGAAAACCGGCGCTGTGCAGGATCTTGAGGTGGTGGCTGATCGTCGGCTGGCTCAACGGCACATGCTCCTCGAGGTCGCATGCGCACAGCGCCTGTCCGGCCCGGGCGATGAGCAGCAGCATGGTGAGGCGATGTGGATCACCGAGCGCTTTGAAGGCGCCCGCCACGTCGTCGGTGGTCTCGGCGTCGATCGGCTGGTCGACGACGACGCGACAACAGGGCGGCGCTTCGACGGTCATGGGCGAAAGGGTATCAGCGCCGGAGCACTGTCGACACGCATACCGTTTTGGCTGACCCGGATTCCGGCGGGCCAGAGAGCGGCGGGAACGAGAGCCCTGGTCGGTAGCCTGCCGCCCGATGGATCTCACGGTGCTCGACGAACAGCTGGCGATCTGCCGGCTTCCTCCCGGCGAACCCATCCCGACCTGGATGGCCGGGCCGTTCGTCTCGGTGACTCGCACGATCAATGAGCTGTCGGTGGTCTGCGCCGAGGTCTCGGTGCCGTCGTTCGTCACCGCCGACCGGGGCTGGCGGGGCCTGCGGGTCGAAGGGCCGCTGCCCTTCACGCTCGTGGGGGTGATGGCCTCACTCAGCGCCACCCTGGCCGAGGCAGAGATCAGCGTCTTCGTCGTGTCGACCTACGACACCGACTACGTCCTCGTCAAGGACACGGACCTGGCGAGGGCGGTCGTGGCGTTGGAGGCCGACGGCCACGACATCGGCACGATGTGAGGCGGGTCACCAGGCTCGGTAGGACCTCGGCTCGACGCTGATCGGCACGTGATAGGTGTCCGCGAAGGACGTCGGGTTCATGCCGAGCCGATCGATCCGCCCGGCGTACTTGGTGACGTAGGCATCGATCTCGTCGCATCGTGGCAGCGATCGATCCACCGTCGCCACGCCGTCGATGACCAGCACGTCCCCGCCCCGGTCATTGGAGTTCAGGTTGAAGCAGACGGCCGGGTGCCGCTCGATGTTGCGGACCTTGTCGGCCTCCTGTGAGTAGACCAGGATCCGTTCCCCGTCCCACAGATGCCACACCAGGGAGGACGCCGGGCGGCCACTCGGGTACACCGTGGTCAGCCAGGACAGCGCTTCCGACTCCAACCGCTCGTGCAGACGGCGCTGGGACGAGTCGGCGAGATCGAAGAACACGGCGGATACCGTAGCGCCGAGCCCGTGAGCTATGTTCACGGCTTCCGCCAGCGAGGAGCCCCCGTGAGCCGGCCGATCCGCATCGCCGTCCAACTGCACCCACAGCACGCCGAGTACCGCTCGATCCGCAACGCCGCTGTCGCCGCCGAGGAGAAGGGCGTCGACATCATCTACAACTGGGACCACTTCTATCCGTTGTACGGGCTGGACGGCTCCCCTTCGAGCGACCATCCGGACGGCAAGCACTTCGAGTGCTGGACGATGCTGGCATCCTGGGCCGAGGTCACCGAGCGGGTCGAGATCGGCGCCCTGGTCACGTGCTACAGCTACCGCAACCCCCACCTGCTCGCCGACATGGCCCGCACAGTCGACCACATCTCGGACGGCCGCCTCATCCTGGGGCTGGGCTCGGGATGGTTCGATCGCGACTACCACGAGTACGAGTACCCCTACGGAACGGCCGGGGGGCGTTTGCGTGACTTCGAGGCCGGCCTCTACAAGATCAGCCGCCGTTTGAAGAACCTCGACCCGCTCCCCACCCGAGACATTCCGGTGCTCATCGGCGGGGGCGGAGAGAAGGTGACCTTGCGGCTCGTCGCCAAGTACGCCGACATCTGGCATGGATTCGGCAAGCCGGAGCAGATCGCCCACAAGAACTCGGTGCTCGACGATTGGTGTGCCAAGCAGGGCCGCGACCCGGGCGAGATCGAGCGGTCCGCCGGAGTCGACCCCAAGAAGACCGAGTTGGGCGACCCGCTGGTCGAGGCCGGCGCCACGCAGATCACCCTCGGCTTCGGCGGACCGGAGTACGACCTTGCGGTCGTCGACGAGTGGATCGCCTGGCGGGACAGCAAGAACGGCTGAGCTGCGAAGCAGCTCAGCCGAGTACTGCGTACTGAGTACCGGGTACTGAGTACCGGGCCGCCCTCTGAGGGCGGCGTGCTGTCGTTATCCTCCCGCCGCAGTGCTGGCGCTCGGACTTCTCTTCATCGCGGCAGGCATCGCCCTCCTGTGGGTGGCCGCCGACCCGTTCGTGGTGGCCGCGTCGCGTCTCGCTCACCTCCTCGGCGTGTCACCGATCCTGATCGGCGCCCTCGTGATCGGGTTCGGGACGTCGGCACCGGAGCTGCTCGTGAGCGCCATCGCGGCGGCGCAGGGCGAGCTGGCCGAGTCGATCGGCAACGTCGTCGGATCCAACGCCGCCAATCTCTCGCTGGTCCTCGGCATCAGCGTGGTCATCGCCCCGGTGGTCGGTCAGGCTCGCGTGATGCGGCGGGAAGGCTTCGTCACGCTGCTCGCCATGGCCGCCGTCACGGTGGTGGTCGCCGACGAGGGTTTGTCGCGGACCGAGGGTTTCGTACTGGTCGGCGCGATGGGGATCGCCTCCCTGTTGCTCCTCACCTGGTCCCGAAGAGACCTGGGCAACGGTCTCGCCAACCTCGACCTCGAGGGCATCGAGGACGGGGTGGAGTATCGGGTCGGCAGGGAGGTCCTCGTGGCCGTCATCGCCATGGGCGGCGTGGTCGCCGGGGCGTGGCTGCTGGTCGAAGGAGGGCGCCGGGTGGCGGACGTCTACGGGCTCAGCGGAGGCTTCATCGGAGCGACGATCTTCGCCCTCGGGACGAGCCTGCCCGAGCTGGTCACGGCCGTGGCAGCCGCCCGTCGCAACGCCAACGACCTCGTCATCGGCAACGTCCTCGGATCGAACATGTTCAACTCGCTGCTGGTCATCGGCGCCGCCGCCCTCATCGGCCCAGGAGCGGTCGGCGAGAACCGCATCGGGGAACACGTGGTCATGCTCGGCATCGGGGTGCTGGTCGGTGTCTTCGCCCTCACCCGCAACCGCATGGGCCGCGCCGAAGGCGTCACGCTGCTGGCCGCATTCGCGATCTTCGTCGC
>JBPEXB010000472.1:0-1838 GCA_052032125.1 Acidimicrobiia bacterium | reverse complement strand
CGAGCGACCGCCACCTTCTACCTCGACCAGATCCTGCCGACGGCGGGAGGCCTCGTCGCCTCCATCACCGCCGGGGCATCACCGCTCTTCGCAGTCGACGCAGCCGAGCTCTAGGCGGGTGTCGGTCGGCTGGCGGCCCCTGCGCGCGATCGGCGTCGCCGTCCTGGCGACGGTCGTGGTCCTGGCCACCGGCTCGACGGCGCAGTCGACCACGCCACCACTGACCGGACTGGTCGAGAACCTACGGGGGGCACCCCTGCCGGACGTGGTCGTGTCGCTCGGCGGCCAGACCGAGGTGACCGACTCCACGGGTCGGTTCGTCTTCATTGCCCCGCCCGACGACGCCACGGAACTCGACCTCAGCCGGGTGGCGTACGCCCCGGCTACCGCGTCCTGGCCGGCGTCCGTGGAGGGATGGCTGACGGTCACGATGAGCCCACGAATCGTCCGCGCCCTCCACGTCTCCGGCACCACGGCGGCGGACGACGCCGAGTGGGCGTCGATGCTCGCCATCGCCGACACCACCGCCATCAACGGCATGATGATCGATGTGAAGACGGAGTCCGGCTTCGTCTTCGCGACCAACGACCTGGACACGGTGGCAGCCATCGGTGCCGATGCCCCCAGTCAGTACTCGCTTCCCGACCGCGTCGCCGAGGCCCGGGCGGCAGGGCTGGCGGTGGTCGTGCGCATCGTCAGCTTCCAGGACCCGATCGCCGCCCAGGCCCGACCTGACTGGGCCGCCTGGGACACCGCCACAGCAGGCCCCTACGAGAAGTCAGGCCAGTACTTCCTGGATCCGCACGATCCCGACGCTCAGCAGTACGCACTCGACCTCGGGATCATGGCCTGCGAAGCGGGCGTCGACGAGGTGCAGTTCGACTACATGCGCTTTCCGTCTGGCGACCCCGACACGGTGGTCTACGACGGGCCCAACACCGCCGAGGCCCGCCAAGGTGTGATCGCCGGCTTCCTGACCCGAGCACGCGCCGAGCTCGAGCCGCGGGGCTGCGCCACGGCAGTCGACATCTTCGGCTTCATCACCAACAAGACCCACGAGGGCGGCATCGGGCAGCAGCTGGAGCTGCTCATGGACGCCGTCGACGTCATCTCACCGATGACGTACCCGAGCCTCTACTCGGTCAACTGGTACGGCTTCACCGACCCCAGTCAGCATCCGGGCCCGGTCGTGCGACACGGCAACCAGGACGCTCTCGACCGGATGCAGGACACTGCCGCCGTCCTCCGTCCCTGGCTTCAAGACTTCTGGTACACCGAGGAACAGGTGCACGTGCAACTCGTGGAGGCTGACGCACTCGGGCTCGGCTGGATGCTGTGGAACGTCAACAGCGTCTTCACGGTCCCGGCCATCCTCGAAGAGCCCGAGGTGACGGCGAACGAGCACGCTCCCCCGCCGGTCTTCGTCGAGCGACCCGCATCCGGGTTCTACGACGTCGGTGATCTCCATCGCTTCGCGGCGGCCATCGCCTGGGCGGGGGCCGAGGCGATCACGCTCGGCTGCAATCCCCCCTACGGCGACCTCTTCTGCACCGACGACCCGGTGACCCGCGGCCAGATGGCGGCGTTCCTCACTCGGGCGCTCGGGCTCGAGGGCACCGCCCCGGATGATGGCTCAGGGACGTTCACCGACGACGACGGCAGCGTGTTCGAGGCCGACATCGAGGCGATCGCCGAGGCCGGCATCACCATGGGCTGCGAGGCGGATCGATTCTGCCCCGACGAGCCGGTCACCAGGGCACAGATGGCCACGTTCCTCACGCGGGCGCTCGAGCTCGACCCGTTGGACGATCCGGCTCGTTTCGCCGACGACGACGGCT
>JBPEXB010000471.1:0-2084 GCA_052032125.1 Acidimicrobiia bacterium | reverse complement strand
ACTACGGTCCCGGCGCAGCCGGGCCCCCTACCTGATCTCCAGGAAGCCGGCTCGTTCGCAGGCATTCAGCATCCTCCGGATGTCCTCGTAGTCGTCTGGCCCGATCGCCACGATGCTGCTGATGAACCCGTCATCCAGCGGTCCCCGCATCGACGGCTCGTCGCCCACGGCACACAACGCCTCCTGGATCGCCTCTCGCATCGCCTGCGAGAAGCGGTGGGTGACGGCGATCGGCTGGATGGTCGACGGCCCCAGCGCCTCGATCGTGCGGATGTCCCGGCCCAGAGTCGGATCCAACCGATGGGCGACCGCCAGGACCTGCGAGTCGATCGCCGACGCATCGACCCGGCCGTCCCGCACCATGGCGATGGCAGTGTCGTGAAACCCGGCCTCGACCACCTCCCCGAAGAACCCCCGTGTCTCGCCCAGCATCACGAGGTGATACCGGGTGATGCCGTAGCCCGACTGCGACAGCGGCTCGTTGTAGGCCCATGACCGGCCCCGCAGGTCCAGGAACGTTGCGGCCGGGTCGTCTCGCCGGACGATGACGTCCGAGAAGTAGATCGGGGCATTGCCGTATCGCTCGCCCTGGAGGACCGGGGCAGCGACCGGGCTGGAGGGCGCCCGACCCTCTCGTTCGAAGACGATGTAGGGCAGGCTGCACACGAAGCACACGTCGTGCCGATCCTCGACACAACCTTCGTAGTCGGTCTCGACGACGAGCTCGGTGCTCATCCCCAGCCGCGTACCGACGAAGTCGGCGATTGCCTCGTAGGTGGGCATCATGGTGGGCGCCAGGAACGTCCCGAATCGAAGGTCGGCCATGTGACCTCTGGGATTCGCCTGTCTGGGGACACTACGCACCGTGATCCCGACGCGACGGGCCGGTCGGCCGGGAGCGCTAGCTTCGGCGGTCGTGGATGTCTCGCACCTGTTCCCCGGCGCAGCAGCCGGGCCGTACTTCGGCACGGCCTCGGTGTGCCTCGGCAGCCGCCCCGCCCTCGAGACACTGGCCACGCAAGCGGCCGCCTGGGCCGATGGCACCTTCGACTGGACCGAGGCCGAGCGGGCCGGCGAGGCCTGCCGGGAGTTGTTCGCCGACCTGCTCGGCACGGACCCCGCGCAGGTGGCACTGACCAATTCGGCGAGCGCAGGGGCCAACATCGTGGCCGCACAGCTTCCGCAGGCGGCGGACGGCGCCAACGTGGTGGTGCCGGCGTTCGAATTCACCTCGAACTTCTTCCCGTGGCAGCGACTCTCGGACCGCGGCTACGAGCTCCGGCATGTGACGCCCTCCAACGGCTGGCTCACCCTCGATGACTTCGCAGATGCGGTGGACCGGCGAACGGCGCTCGTGGCGGCCTCCGCCGTCCAGTCGTCGACAGGTCAGCGGCTCGACCTCAACGCCCTCGGCACGATGGCCCACGACGTCGGCGCCCGGCTGGTGGTCGATGCCTCCCAAGCGGCGGGAGCCGTCGACCTACGCGAGGAACTGTCGGCGGTCGATGCCCTGTTCAGCTGCGACCACAAGTTCCTCCTCGGCATGCGAGGGCTGGGCTATCTCTGGGTCCGACACGACTGGCTGGACGCCTTCGAGCCCGCCTTCGTCGGCTGGAAGGCCTCGGCCGAGCCCCTGACCGTCTTCTACGGCCCGGACATGAACCTCTCCGAGACGGCCTCGCGATTGGACCTCTCGCTGGCCTGGCACGTCGCCCACGCCGACCGAGTGGGACTGGGGATCCTCGAGTCGGTGGGCATCGCCCGGATCGAGGCGCACAACGCCGAGCTGATCGCCCAGCTCCGAGATCGACTGGCCACCGTCGGCGTCGCCGCCGCACCGGCGCCTGGGCCGATCGGCCCGATCGTCTCCGTGCCGCTGCCGATCGACGAGGCCCTGCTTGCCGCCGAGCTCGCCGCCGACCGGATCACCGCCACCTTCCGGGCGGGACGGCTCCGCCTGGCGGTGCACCTCTACAACACGGTCGACGATCTCGACCGCCTGCTGGGCGCCCTGGAGCGCGCCCGCGGTTGATGGCCACGCGGCTGATCAGGCCAGCCAGCGCACCAGCCGGACGAGCAGCTCG
>JBPEXB010000470.1:0-7374 GCA_052032125.1 Acidimicrobiia bacterium | reverse complement strand
GCGTCCTCGGTCCACGGCTGGTCGGCCGGGACGAGGCGGGATCCCTTGCGGGTGGGCCAGCCGGAGGTCGGGAAGAGATCCTTGATCGCCACCGGAACGCCGTCGAGCGGCCCCCGGGTGTCGCCACGGGCGTACCGCTGTTCGGAAGCCGCCGCCTGCGCCAAGGTCGTGTCGCCATCGAGGTGGCAGAAGGCGTTGATCTCACCGTCGAGCGCCTCGATCCGCTCGAGGAGCGCCGTGGCGACCTCGACCGGGCTGAGCGTCCGAGACCGGAAGTCGTCAGCGAGCTCGCCGGCCGACTTCTCGTGGATCGCCACCTCGTGCCGTCAGGCCGGAGAGGACAGGTCGCGGGCGCGCTCGACCAGCTTGACGAGCGACCCCACATCGATGTCATCGGCCCCCTTGAAGCCGAGGCTCGACTTCCCCACCTTGACCTTGCCGAGCTCGTGGCCGTACTTCTCCGACAGGTACTGGCCGTCCTCGACGGCGCTGATATAGACGCTGAGATGGTTCTTTTGCACGGCGAGCCCGACGACGAACCACTCCACCGTCGAGCCGTCGGACCGCGGGCTCTCGATGGCGCCGTAGCCGATGATCTCCTGCTCCGAGCCGCCCCAGAACGTGCCCTCGTAGAGCACTCTCTCGTGACCCGTCATGGCGGTGGCGATGGCCTCGTCGAGCACCCGGATGTCGTCGCGCACGTCGTCGGGCAACGAGGCGATGAACTCGTCGACGTCCCTGGTGGTCTTCTCCATGCGACGAGATTACCGAGCCGTCGCAGGTCAGCTCCAGCGGACGTGCATCGTCTCCTGCCAGCGACGAGGCCCGGTCGGGGCCCCGTCGAGCGCCACGACGCCCGGTGACGGTCGGTTCCACAACCACGCATACAGATCCGACGCCGTTCCCGTCACCGTGCTGGTGGAGGCCTCGTGGGCGCGCACGGTCGTGCAGGAGCCCGAGTCGAAGAAGACCGTCCAGCGCGCCTCCACGTCCTCGGGCACGACTGCCATCGACACCGGCTCGTCGGATCGAGGACCGCGCCCTGGCCGGGTGATGAACGCCGTGAGCAGCTCATCGATGCCGTCGGAGGCGAGGTCGGCCGGGAATCCTGTGACGAGGCCCAGCGCCGCCTCGAGGTCGACGCGGTGGATCGACGTCTCGTGAGCCTGGCGCCGGGCCCACATCTGCCGTGGTGAAGGCGACTCCAGGAACGTGTAGCACTCGAGGTCGGGGGGTGCGGCCTCCAGGGTTGCTGCCAGCGTCCGATGGCCGGCGCTGAACCAGGCCGCCAGCGCCCGATCGTCTGGCCAGCCTCCGACGAGCTCTTCGAGGTCGTGCTCGATCGGCGCGGTCCTGGCCTCGCCGACGTAGGTGGTGGCCCAGCGGTGGATCCCTCCGAGGTGCCGGATCAGGTCGCGGACCACCCACTCTGGGCAGGGCGGCACGTGGGCGTCGAGATCGGCGATGGGAAGCAGCTCGTCCATCCGGGCGGAGGCGTTGCGGAGCGCTGCGAGGTGACGGGGAACGTCCATGCCCGCATGGTGGCAGGCCGTAGGATCAGACGGCCGCGTTCTCCGTGGCGGCGCCGAGTTCCCGGCTCCACGTCTCGATGGCGTCGGCCAGAGTCGAGAGCTCCTCCATCGTGGCGACGTGGGCCGATTCGGCACCGTTGGCGGGATCTCCGGTGGCTTCGCGCATGGCGGCCACACACTGCCCGAGGTCATCGAGTCGTCTGCCCATCGCCTCCGGATCGCCCTCACAGGCCACCGAAGCGACGATCTCGAGAGCCTCGGCGGCCAGAGTCATCGCATCCGCCAGGTCCGAGTGTGTGTCGCCGTTCTTCTCGACGTGCCGGCGGGCGACTCGAACCGTCGCGGTGGCGTCGCGGAGCACGGGCTGGAGACGGCGGGCCCGCTCCCAGAGCTGCTCGGTCCGTTCCCGCTCGGAGGCGCGCCACGGAGAGAAGCGAGAGATCTCCCGTGAGAAGTCGAAGGTGTCCTTCACATCCGGAACACCACGATCGACGCGTTCGCTCTCCTCGTCGGCATCGAAGGCCAGCTCGGCATCGCCGGCCTTCAGCGCTCGAGCAGTGGTGCGGAGGGCGGCCACGGCCGAGTCGACCTGGCGTTCCATCGCCCGCCGGATGTACCGGGACGGCTCCGGCGGGAAGACCAGGTAGAGGAGCCCGTAGGCCACACCGGCTCCCAGCAGCGCTTCGACCAAGCGATCCGGCACCCACCCGTCGCCACCGATGGCCACGAGGATGGCGGCATTCAGACCGGCGTACGACACGGCCAGAAGGTCATCGAGCACGAGCTTGGCGATCACGATCGTCACTGCGGTCAGCAGCCCGATCTGGAGGGGGCCGTTGCCGAAGACGCCCATCGCCAACTCCGTCGTGACGACCGCCACCGCCATGCCCGACAGCATGGCGCCGCCCCGGTGAAGCCTCCGCTCGTAGCCGGCTCCGATGACGACCACTGCCGCCACCGGGGCATAGAGCGGTCGGTCTGCGTCCAAGACGACCCGCCCGATCCACCAGGCCAGCCCCGCCGCGGCGCCGGCCTGTGCCCCCGCAATCAGCGCTCGCCGTACCTTCTCTGGAATCCATTCGAGCATCGACCCGGCCTCTACCCGGGGACCCTGTGCGCCAATCCCCCGATCACGAAGGCGAACAGCTCGCCTCTGCCCCGTGCTGCGGGGCGCCTGAGTACCCTCCCCGAATGCACGTCCTCCGTCGTAACAATGTGGTCACGTCCGGGAAGCCGGACGGCCGGCCGATGATGTTCGCCCATGGGTACGGGTGCGACCAGCACATGTGGCGCTTTGTCACACCGGCCTTCGAGGCCGACTACCGCATCGTGGTGTTCGACCACGTGGGGGCCGGACGATCCGACGTCACCGCATACGATCGAGAGAAGTACGACTCGCTGGACGGCTACGCCGCCGACATCCTCGAGATCTGCGACGCCCTCGAACTGGAAGAGGTCGTGTTCGTCGGTCACAGTGTCGCCGCCATGATGGGGGTGCTGGCAGCCCGGCGAGAGCCGCAGCGCTTCGACCGGCTCGTGCTCGTCGGGCCGTCGCCGCGATACATCGACGACGACGGATACCGGGGCGGTTTCACCCGCGAGCAGATCGACGATCTGCTCGTTTCACTCGAGAGCAACTTCCTCGGCTGGTCGGCGCAGATGGCGCCGCTGATCATGGGCAATCCTGACCGTCCGGAACTCGGCGACGAGCTGACCAACAGCTTCTGTGCGACCGACCCCGACATCGCCGCGCACTTCGCCCAGGTGACGTTCACCTCGGACAACCGCGCCGACCTGGCCCAGGTCGCGGTGCCAACGCTGGTGCTCCAGTGCTCCGACGATGTCATCGCCCCCGACGATGTGGGCCGCTACGTCCACGAACATGTGCCGAACAGCACGTTCGTCAAGATGGCTGCGACGGGCCACTGCCCGAATCTCAGCGCGCCACAAGAGACCATCGACGCCATCCGGGCCTTCCTGTGACCGCCGGAGCCGAGCCACTCGACAACACCGAGCTCGGTCCCGACGCCTGGGCGGAGGCAGCGTGCGGACTGGCGTTGATGGATCGGCGCGGCAGGATCTTGGCCGCCAATCGGATGATGCGGTCGTTGATCGGAGACGCGGCCGCGACGGGCGCGCGCACCTTCCTCGACACGCTCCGACCTGGCGACCGGATCTTCTGGGAGACGCACGTGGCTCCGTTGCTCGACATGCAGGGCGAGGTGCGGGAGATCGCGGTCGAGGTGGCCGGGCCCGCAGGTCCCGTGCCGATCCTGCTCAACGTGCGCAACGAGCGGCCGGGCGATCCGGTGGGCACGCTCCACGTTGCGGTGTTCCCGGCTCGTGACCGGCGCTCCTACGAACGAGAGTTGCTGAACGCACGACGACGCGCCGAGGAGTCGGAGGAACACGCCCGGCAACTCGCCGAGACGCTGCAAGCAAGCCTGATCCCCCCTTCACTTCCTTCGATCCCGGAGGTGGATCTCGGGGCTGCGTATCACCCGGCCGGCGAAGGAGCCGAGGTCGGCGGCGACTTCTACGACTGCTTCCAGGTGAGCGATTCCGACTGGGTGGTGGCGATCGGCGACGTGTGCGGCAAGGGCGCCAGGGCCGCCGCCGTGACCGCGCTGGTGCGCTACACCATCCGGGGAGCTGCGATCGAGACCGATCACCTGCCCGAGGTGTTGTGGGCCGTGAACACGGCGCTGTTCCTCGACCACGCGCCGGAGACCTGCACCGCGGTGGTGGCGCGGGTGGCACCGAGCCCGGAGGAGCTCCGCGTGTCGGCGAGCGTCGCAGGGCATCCACTTCCTCGTCTCGTCTCGTCGGGAGGCCGGGTTCAGCCGATCGGCGAGCACGCTCCCCTCCTCGGCGCCTTCCGAGGAGCTGCCCACCGGGCCACCACGGTCGCGCTCAGGCAGGGAGAGAGCCTCGTGTTCTTCACCGATGGCGTGACCGAGGCGCGCCGGGGCGACGAGTTCTTCGGCGACGAGCGACTCCATGCAGTCATCGCCCGCCATTCGTCGTCGGGAGCTTCCGCTCTTGCCCACGCCGTCGCCGACGCCGCGCTCGAGTTCCAGGACGGTCGAGCGAGCGATGACATCGCCGTGCTGGTCGTCGCCCGCGCCGGCTGACCACGACGCAAAGGCCGCCGCCACCGACATCCGGAACACCTCGAGGCATACTGGTCGTTCGTCCAGAAATTACTATACGAACGTTCAGAAATTCAGTACAGTGCGCGCGTCTCAACCTTGAGAGCAAAGGAGTCGAGTTGAGCACAGCACACGCCAGGCGTCGCATCGCTCTGGTGACCGCACTCGCTGTCATGGCCACGCTCGTGTGGGCGGCGCCCGCCGGGGCCGAGGTCTTCCGCTCGCGGGGCACGGGCCAGCAGTTCTTCGTCAGCTGGACGGAGTACGACCCTGACGATGCGTTGGGCATCCTCGGCAACACGCATGTCGGCTATCTGTCGGGCTGGTCCGACCAGTACGGCACGTACTTCTGGGGCAACGTCACCGACTTCGAATGCGAAGAGGGTGAGGTGCCCTGGGGCGGCCATGGTGTCGTCGAGGCCGTGGCCGACGAGGCCGCCGAGACCGCCGACGCCGCCGCCACCAAGGCGGTCGAGGACATCATCGACTCGGGGGCGGCGTTGATCGACGCCGACACCGTGATCGAAGCCGTTCAGGACAGCCTGTCCGAGACCGTGCCGGCACTGATCGAGGAGGAGGTGCCCAACGCCTGCGATTACCTGCAGGACCGGTTCCTCTCCGGCACCGACCTGGACGGAAACCAGTTGGTGACCTTCACGGTCGACATGACCACCCAGCTCGTCACGGTGAGCGGCAACCTGCTCGTGACCGGTGGCGGACATGGTGAACCCCAGGACGTGCTCGGCATGCCCCCGATCACCATGACCATCTCCGGCGGCGAGTGGTGGAAGTACGAGAGCTCGTGGAAGAGCTGGAGTGAGGGCTTTGCCTACTCGTACTGGCAAGCCGGTACCGACTACTACGGCGGGACCGTCAGCGGTGCGATCGGGGCCATGGGCTTCGACGACGACGCCGATGACGTCTCCCACGGTGGATTCGGCAGCTGGAGCTACCGCACCGTCGAGCGCATCCGGGGCTGACCCGACGGTGGAGACCGGTCGACCGCCGCCCTTCGGGGTGGCGGGGACCGGTCTCTTCGCGCCTGGGTCGGGGTAACCTCCCCGCCCGTGGTCGACCCGTCCACCATCCCGCCGATCCACTTCGCCCCGGCGCGCGGCGCCCGCCTGGCCTATCAGGTGTGGGGTGAAGGCGTGCCGATGGTCGCCATCCCACCGCTGGCGCAGAACATCGAGGTCGCGTCGGAACAACCGCTGATCCGCGCGATGCTCGAGCGGTTCGGCGCCTTCTCCCGCTATCTGCACTTCGACAAGCGTGGCACGGGGTCGTCGGACCGCCGGAGCCGGGTTCCCGGCATCGATGAGCGGGTTGACGACCTCAGGGCGGTGATGGATCACGCCGGGATCGGCTCGGCCCACCTCTATGCACAGTCGGATGGCGGCCCGATGGCCGTGCTCTTCGCCGTCACCTACCCGCATCGGGTGGAGAGCCTCACGCTGATGGGCACCGCTCCCTGCCTGGCGCCGCCGATCCCCGCCGATCAGTGGGAGGTCGCCCGCGAGGCGTTCGTGTCGGCCTGGGGCACGGAGTTCTCGCCGATCGTCGATGGTTGGGCTCCCTCGCTGGCGGCCGATCAGGAGTTCCGCACCTGGCATCAGCGCTACGAGCGTCATTCGGCCACGCAGGACTCGCTGCGCGACCTGCTGGAGCTGTTCACCGAGATGGACGTCACCGAGGTGCTCGGCGAGGTCACGGTCCCGACACTCGTGATCCACTCGACCGGCGACCAGGTGGTGCCGGTGCAGCACGGGCGGACGCTGGCAGAGGCCATCCCCGGGGCCACATTGCTCGAGGTGGAGACGAGTGATCACTTCGCCTACGCCATCGATCTGGACTCGTGGATGCCACAGATCGAGCAGTTCGTGACCGGGCAGGTCGAACCACGCCGGTCGGAGCCGCCGACGGCGACCACCGTGCGCGTCACCACGCTGGGGCGGTTCGCCGTGGAGGTGAGCGGCGAGGAGGTCCCGGTGTCGAGCTGGGGCTCGCGCCGTGCTCGACAGCTGTGCAAGCGGCTGGTGGCGGCCCGAGGCTGGCCGGTCACCCGCGACGAGCTCATCGATCTCCTCTGGCCCGACGCCGAGGACCTCGCCCGGCTCGGCGCCCGGCTGTCGGTCCAGTTGTCGGCGGTCAAGAAGGTCCTCGACGGCGGCGTCATCGCAGATCGCGAAACCGTGCGGCTCGACCTCGACGCGGTGTCGACGGACCTCGACGAATTCCATGCCGCCACCGACGACGGCGCCATCGTGGCGGCCTACCCGGGCGAGTTCCTACCCGAGGATGCGTACGAGGACTGGACCAGGGGCCCTCGCGACGAAGCTCGGGCCCGTTTCGTCGCCGCCGCGCGCCGGCTCGGCCGGCAGCAGCTCGAGCTCAAGAGCTTCGAACGGGCGGCGGACCTCGGGCGCCGCATCCTGCGGGCCGACCGGTATGACGAAGACGCCCACCAGCTGCTGATCGACGCGCTGGTCGGGGCCGGCGAGATGGGCGAGGCCGAACGGGCGCATGCGGACTACCGCGAGGCGATGGCCGAGCTCGGCATCGAGGTCAACCCGTTCGATCGAAAGGTTTTCTGAAGACCCGTGCGGCACGATCCGCCGCATGACCATCGAATACGCACTCGCACAGTCGATCGTGCTCGCACCCGGCGAGGGTGAGCACTACGACTTCCT
>JBPEXB010000047.1:0-8787 GCA_052032125.1 Acidimicrobiia bacterium | reverse complement strand
GGGTGACTTCTCCCTCACCTACGTCGCCGACACCACCACGCGCGACACGAGTTGGCCCTTCCGGGTCTCGGCGCTGTGGGGCGGCATGGCGGGCTCGCTGCTGCTGTGGGGAGCGATGTCGGCGGGCCTGTTGGCTCTTGCCTCCGTGTCGGTCCGCCGCCAGACCCCCGATCTGCTGCCCGGGTTCGTGACCGTCGGAGGCCTGATCGTGGCGGCGGTGCTGCTCATCAACGCGACCACCGCCGACCCGTTCGCCCGCCTCCAGATCCCGGCAGTCGACGGTGCGGGCCTGGCGGCGATCCTCCGTCACCCCGCGATGACCTATCACCCACCCATCCTCTACGTGGGCCTGACCAGCCTGGTGGTGCCGTTCGCTCTCGCGGTGGCCGCCGTGCACGCCCGGCGCGTCGATCGACGCTGGCTGGCCGTGACCCGTCGCTGGGTGTGGCTGTCGTGGACGGCGCTCACCGTGGGCATGGTGGCGGGCGCCAACTGGGCCTACGTGGAGCTCGGCTGGGGCGGCTTCTGGGCATGGGACGCCGTCGAGAACACCTCACTGCTCCCGTGGCTGGCAGGGACGGCCTTCCTCCACGCGTCGATCGTCGACCGGTCCGGCGACCGGTTGGCAGCCTGGAACGCCGGGCTGGCCATGCTGCCGTTCGTCCTGACCGCACTCGGCATGTACGTCACCCGGTCGGGGGTCACCCCCTCGGTGCACGCCTTCGCCGAGTCACCTTCGGTGGGGCGGCTGCTGCTGTGGCTGCTGGCCGGCCTGGTGGTGGTGGCGGGCTGGACGCTGGCGCGCCGTCCACGAGCGCCCGGTGGCTGGCGGATCCGATCGGGGTCACGACGGGAGCGGCTCCTGCTGGTGAACAGCGCCTTCCTCGGCTGGGCGATCGTGGTGGTGGCGATCGGGACGAGCTATCCGGCCGTCTCTCACGCCGTCAGCGGCGACGCAACGCTCGTGGCACCCCGCTTCTTCATTGCGATGCTGGCGCCCGCAACGATCGTGGCACTCGTGGCGATGGGCTCGGCGTTTCGAGCGCCCCGGGCGCTTCAGATCGCCGTTTCCGCTGCCGTGGCGGCGGTGGCGCTCGCCCTGGCGCTGGGAGTGCGCTCACTCCTCATCCTGGCCTTCTTCGCCGCCGCCGCCTCCACGGCCGGGTCGGCGGTCGCTGCGCTGGGCCGATCCCCGAGATCACTGGTGGGAGCGATCGCCCACCTCGGCGTGGCACTGGTCATGATCGGCGCGGCGGGCTCGGCCCTCGGGGCCGACGCTCGCGGTCCCCTCACCGCAGGCGACACGTTGACCCTCGGTCCCTATGTGCTGCGCCTGGCGGCCGTGGACGTCGGTGAACGCGACGACCATGCTTTCGTGCAAGCGCTGGTCGAGATCGAGCGCGATGGCACCATCGTCGACGAGGTGCGCCCCGAGCTGCGGGCCTACGAGGGCCGCCCGCTTCCGACACCCGAGCCGGCGCTGCGCTCGACGCCGCTCGACGACATCGTCGTGGGGATCGCCAGGATCTCGGACGATGCCACGGTCATCGACCTCACGGCGTCGAGACGGCCGATGGTGTTCTGGGTGTGGTGGGGCGGTCTGGCCGTGGCGGCTGCGGGAGCGTACGCCTGGTTCGCCACAGCCGAATCCGCCGCACCGCGACATCGATCGGCCACAGGAGCGCCGCCGCCAGCAGGTACCACCACCGGTAGTGCGAGCGGGACGTCCCCGGCTGCAGGCCCTCGGCGTCGAAGGCCTGATCAGGGCTGATCTCGCCGCGTCCGCCGGTGGCCTCCGACAGGCCCTCCATGAGCTCGCGATCCGACGCCCCCGGGATGTACTCGGCGCCGTAGCTGCGAGAGGCCAGGCCCGAGATCGTGGCGGTGACGCCGTCCGCCTCGCCGATGCTCACCCCGACCGCGTAGGTGCCTGCCTGGTCGGCGGCCACCTCGGCGGCGAACTCGGTATCGGACACCCGGCGGAGGTCCACCTCCACCGATGTCCCGTCCGGCCGTCCGACGCTGGCGGTGGGCGTGGTCCCCACCGGCCACGGTTCCGCCGACTCCAGCACCATCTCCAGCCGGTCGCCGACGATGTCGGCCTTCAGTCGCTGGCCCGAGGCGGCACCGAGCGGGAACGTGTCACGCACCACACCCGACCAGAACTCGGCAAACCCGTCCCAGGCGGCCCACTCGGCCGCCCACCGCTCGCCACCGTCGCTGGTCCAGGTGGTCACCCTGCCCAGTCCCACCCGCCACGATGCCATCAGCGGATCGGCGAACTCGCCGATCTCCAGCCGGCCCTCGGCCGTTGGCTTCAGCGACGTCGCCACATACCCGAGGAGCGGGGGCGACGACGCCAGGTTCTGCACCGGACGGGCGGCCGACACGACCGTCGGGTAGTACTCGCCTTCGTTGACGAACGACCGGGCTGCCAACCTCGCCTCCCGGACGAAGATCTCAGGGATCTCGTTGAGGTCGCGACCCGGGTAGAAGCGCCCGTTGCCGGCGATGGCGATCGCCTCGAGGGCAGGAGCAGCACCTTCGCCGGTGGCGACCACCGACACGGTGATGCCCTCGGCGGCGAGCGCGGCGGCTTGCTCGGCCATCGACGTGCCGCGCAGGCCGAAGCCCTCCTCGTCCACGAATTCGTCGAACAACTCGACGGTGAACCCGTCCGTGAACAGGATGATGTGCTTGAGCTGTTTCGCCGACTCACGCAGGGCGTTGGCTGCCTCCTCGAGCGCCGGGGTGATGAAGGTCTCGCCCCTCGGCGAGAGCCCGGCCAGGCCTTCCGTGACCACCTGCTCGCTCGGCAGGGATTGCAGCGGGATGACCCAGTCGCGCTGCCCGTTGAACGCCAGCACCCCGACCTCGTCGTTGGCTGACAGCGCCTCGATGGCCCGGGCGGCGCCGGCCCGCGAGATGTCGGTCTTGTTGACGCCTCCTTCGACCGGCTCGCCGGAGAAGGGGTCGTCTTCCTGGCCCTCGATCGGGCGGCAGTGACACGAGCCCATCGACTCGCTCGTGTCGATCAGGAGGACTTCGGCGACGCTCGCCTCCCGCTTGGCGTCCTCGATCTCGCTCTCGACCGGGAGCAGAGCCTCGAAGTCCGTGTCGGCATACCCGCCGAGGGCGAACGACTGGTCGCCGCCGATCACGACCATGCCGCGCCCGAGGTCGCGGACGAAGGCGTCCAGGGTCCTCGTGTGGGCTTCGGTGAGCGATTCGGCGTCGACATCGACCATGACTGCCGCCGAGTAGACCGACAACTCCTCGAGCGCCGGGAGGTCGCCAACCCCCACCCGCGACACCACCAGCCCTTTGGATTGGAGGGCGTTCTCGAGCACGACCCCGTTGTCAGCCACGCCCTCGACGATGATCACGGACGTCGGCCCGCCCACCGACACGGCCGTGATCGATGTGTCGTTGACCCCCTGAGCATCCCCTGGCATGACGACGGTCGCCTCCAGGCGCTCGATACCAGGGTCGGCGCCGGCCTCGACGCGGAAGTCGACGGTCGTGGTCCCCACCGAGAGGTCGCGGCGGCCCTCGGCGACCAGCTCGCCGTCCTTGCTCAGCCTGACGAGGGCCTCGGAGGCGATGGTCGACGTGATCTCGACACCGACCGTGAACGCCTCGTCCACGGCCACGGTGTCGGGGGCGGTCAGCCCGGTCACCGCCGCGTCGGCTCGGGCGTCCGAGTCGACCGTGTGGACGTCGATCGGCACGCCGAGCGCGGCCAGGCGGGCGATCTGGGCGCCAAGGTCTCCGTCGGTGGGCCGGCCATCGGAGACCAGCACGATGCGCTCACGGGTGGCACCGTCGAGCAGGGACTCGGCCAGACGCAAGCCCCGGGTGAGGTTGGTCGAGCCCGGATCGACGTCGGCATCCGTCAGGACGCCGGACTCGAACGTCTTCACGACGGTCGCCCCTTCGCCCACTTCGACGACGGCCGCGCGCGACCCTCCTTGATCGGCCAGGGCGCCGACCACCCAGGAGCGGGCGGACGACACGCCCGGCCGGGTCAACGAATCGGAGACATCCACGACGAAGACGGTCGACACGGTCTCATCGGCCCGGTTGATGGCCGGGTCGAAGATCGCCAGCAGCAGCAGCACGACGATCAGCGCCCGGATCCCGAGGCCGGTCCACCACTGACGGCGCGGCACACCGATGGCGCGGGCGCTCACCCACAACTCCCAGGCCAGAACGAGCAGCAGGGCCACCAGCACCCAGACCAGGAGGCTGCGGGCGATCACCGCCTGCGACACGACGTCGGTGTCGATCGCCTCGGCCGCCCGCAGATCGGGCAGCTCCGCGGCCGGCGCCAGGTCGGACTCGATGGTGTCGACGTTGACCGCCACCATCAGATCCGCGCTTCCCTCTCGTTCGATCGTCCAGAACCCCGCCTGGTCGGCGACCGGGTCGAGTGCCAGACCGGAGACGGTCTGGCGGGTGCCGCGTGGGTCGACCACGGCCGTGGCGGTGGGGTCGAGCGGAAGTGGCGCGCCGACGGTGAGCCCCGTGGGCGGCTCGTCGACCGACGACAGCTCGGCCACCATCCGGCTCCCGAGGATGGGAAACGCCACGTCGACGGGCAGGTTGCTCTGCTCGAGCGCGAAGCTCAGGTAGAAGAAGGGCACTTGACCCGTGTGGCCGCGGACCAGCAGGGGCGCCCCGGGCGCGCCCAGCAGGACCTCCCCCCGCTCCACGCTGATCGACTGTGCCTGGGCGATGGCGATCTGGGTGACGTCCAGATCGTCGAGCAGCGGATCCGTCTTGGCCAACGTCAGGATCGGCCGATCCACGAAACCCGCCGTCTCGATGCCCGGTGCTCCGCCCGGCGGGGCGACGGCGATGAACGGGAGGTTCGGTGACTCCGGCACCTCAACGCCGGCGTAGATGACGATTTCGGCGACCTCTTCGGGCCCCGCCATCCGCACCGACCCGATCGACTGGACGAGGTGCTCGATGAAGAAGTCGTCGTCGCCCTGCACGGCCACGGGTATCTCCCGGGGCGGAGGCGCCATCGTGTACGCCTGGTTGTCGTAGGCGAGCAGGTCCTCGCCGAGGAGATACGCGGCGACCCTCGACCCAGCGGGCAGCTCGAACGACTCCTCGATGATCTCGCCGCTGGGGATGTCCACCAAGGCCCGCTCCGCGGTGACCCCGTCGACATCGAGCCGGACCGTCTGGGTGGCATCGGGCCCGCCCGTGTTGTCGATCGTCACCCGGGCGGTCAGCCCGGTCGGCGACGCCGCCACCGAGAGGCCGGTGATGGCACGGTTCGTGTCGCCCTCGCCGACGGCCACGTAGCGCGTGCCGGCGGGGGCCAGTTTCTGGAGGTCGGCGGACACGCCGCCGTCGGAGATGAGCACGAACCCGTTGGCCCGGTCGGTGACCTCCAGGCTCTCGGCGAGGAGGAACGCCGTGTCGAAGTCGGCGGTCCCGCCGGTGGTGCGAATGCGCCGCAGCGCCCGCTCGAACTCGTCGGCGTCGTCACTGTCCTCGACGAGGACGAGGGGGGTGGGCGTCGCGGCCACCAAGCTGGCAGTGCCTCCCTCCGGCACCTCGGCCCGCATGGAGGACGCGATTTCGACTGCCTGCCCGAGCCGGTCGGGATCGCCGTCGATGGCGGCCATCGAGGCGGAGGCATCGACGATGAAGATCGTGTGCTCGGCGAGCGGCGCCGCCTCCTCGACGGCCGGACGCGAGAGCGCCAATGCGAACAGGGCCACGGCGAGCAGCTGGAGGAGCAGGAGGAGGCTCCAGCGGAGCCTCTGCCACGGCTCGGCGGCCGACACCGGGTGCTCGAGGCCCGACCAGTGCATCAGGGACGACACCGGCTCGCGGGGGCGGCGCGGGATGAGGATGTGGACGAGGATGACCGGAATGGCCAGGAGCCCGGCCAGCAGCCCCAACGGGGCGAGCAGGGTCACCGCAGGACGCCCGACCGACGCCAGGACGTCAGCAGCAGCTCCTCGACGTCGTCCTCGGCGCCGACTTCGAGGTAGGAGCCACCGGCATCGATGCACCGCTGGCGGACCTCGGCCCGCCACGCCTCGATGCGTGTCGCGTAGGCGTCGACCAGCTCCGGCGTCAGGCTGACGATCAGCCGGTTGGCCGTCTCGCTGTCGATGAGCTCCAGGTCCCCCGCAAGCTCGGGCGAGGTGTCGTCCTCGGACAGGAGGTGCAGGAGTATCAGCTCGCTGCCCCGGGCGCGCAGCCCCATGAGATGAGACCATTCGGACGTGAGCAGGTCGCTGATGACGACGGTGATCCCCGAGGGGCCCTGGCGGCTCAGCAGGGTCCCGGCCGCCGCCGCGAACGGCGTCTCACCACCCGCCTCCAGCCCTTCCAGGTAGTCGAAGAATCCCGGCACCGCCGCCCGGCCCACGAAACGCGGCACCCGGCCTTCAGCGGGAAAGGTGTGGACGGCCACCGCGTCGTGGGCGGTCAGCGCCACGAACCCCAGCGCTGCCGCCAGGCGCTTCGCCTGCCGCAGCTTCCCGCCCAGCGCCATCGAGGCGGAGGTGTCGAGCAGGATCCGCACGGTGACCTCGTCGTCCGACTCGTACAGCTTGATCAGCACGTGGTCGAGCCGGGCGAGCACGTGGTAGTCGATCCGGCGGAAATCGTCCCCGGGCGTGTACTCGCGGAAGTCGGCGAAGTCGACGGCGTTCCCGTAGCGGCGCGAACGGTGGTCGCCTCCGAAGCGACCCACCAGCTTGCGGCGGGTGTGCACCTGGAGCCCTTCGAGCTTGGCGAGCAGCTCCGGCTCGAGGAGCATCACGACGAACCCCGGACCGACGACGCCGGTTCCGGCGTGGCGGCGACGAGATCCTCCAGGAGTTCGTGCGCGGAGACGCTCGCCGCCGTGGCCTCGTAGCCGAGCACCAAACGGTGCTGCAGCGCCGGCACGGCAGCGGCCCGGATGTCCGTGGCCGAGACGTGGGGTCGGCCGTCGAGCAGCGCCATCGCCTTCGACGCCAGGACGATGGCCTGGCCGCCACGGGGCGAGGCACCCCAGCGAACGAAGCGCCGGATGCGCTCGGGTGCGCCTTCCGAGCTCGGATGGCTGTTGGCGATGAGCAGGCTCACATAGCGGAGGAGGTGCTCGGCGATGGGGAGGGCGGGGGTCATGCGGATGAGCGCGCGGATGTCCTCGGCCTCGGCCACCTGCGGCACGTGCGTCTCGATGCTGGACGTCGTGCGCCGGAAGATCTCCTCGAGCACGTCCGGTCCGGGCGACTCGACGCGCACCTTGAGCATGAAGCGGTCCAGCTGGGCCTCGGGAAGTGGATAGGTGCCCTCCAGCTCGATCGGGTTCTGCGTGGCCATGACGAGGAAGGGGCGGGGCAGCGCCCTCGTCTCTCCCGCCACCGTGACGGAACGCTCCTGCATCGCCTCGAGGAGGGCGGACTGGGTCTTGGGCGTGGCCCGGTTGATCTCGTCGGCCAGGACCAGGTTGGCGAACAGGGGGCCGGGCCGGTATTCGAAGCGCCGGCGACCACCTTCCGTCTCTTCGAGGATCTGGGTGCCCGTGATGTCCGCCGGCATCAGGTCGGGTGTGAACTGCACGCGACCGAACGACATCCCGATGGCGGCTCCGAACGCCTTGACGAGCTCGGTCTTGCCCAGCCCGGGAACACCTTCGAGGAGCACATGGCCCTCGGTGAGGAGGCCGATGATCGTCTGGCGGATCAGCCCCGACTGTCCGACGATCTTCTCCCCGACCGCCTTCTCGATCTCGGCGCCGAGCTCGGCGTAGCGGATGGCGTCGGATTCCGTGATGTGCGTCATGGCCTGCCCCTCACCGCACATCCTGTGCGAGTCGATCGAAGTACGTCCGGATGACCTCCCGCATCGAGGGAGGCACGTCGAGTTGCTCGAGCGCCGCTGCGGCCGACACGAGATAGTCCGGGAGCACCTGTGTGTAGGGGACCAACGTCTGGCCCCGCTCGGTCGGTGCATCCCCTCGCCCGACGAGGGCGCCGTCGCCGGAGCCGCCGCCGATGTCGGTCTTCAGCGGGTCGGTCGAATTGCCGAGGTCGATGGGGTCGAAGACCGTGCTGCGCGCCACATCGGTTCCGCCGCCGTCCGCTTCGCCGCGGCCCGGCGTGCCCACCCCGCCCTGGCCCGAGGCGAACTCACCGCTCGGTGTCACACCGGAGATCTGGCCCGACGCCCCGCCGGCCGCCTGCCCCTGGCCCGAGCCTTGACCCTGGCCCTGGCCCTGGCCCTGCCCCTGACCCTGGCCCTCGCCTTGTCCCTGGCCCTGGCCCTCGCCCTGGTTCTCACCGGCCGCCCCGGCCGCGGCCGCCAGCCGCTGTGACGCACTGTCGAGCGCCGAGAGCGCCTCGGACAGCGCCGCCTGGGTGCGAGCCTCGGCGAGACCGGTTCGGTGGCCGGCCGCTGCGGACCGCAGGGCGTCCGCTGCCGAGCCGAGATCGCCGCCGGCGAGCGCCGCCGCCGCGTTGGAGAGCGCAGAGGAGGCTGCCTGGTTGCCGGCTGCCTGAGCCTCGGCGAGCTGGCGGAGCCGGTCGGTCACGGCCGCCAGCTCCTCGGGGCTCAAGTCGGCCAGCTCATCGGCGAGCGCCTCGAGCTGCGCGGCGGCGTCGAGCGGGGCGGCCGAGCTGAACGGGTTCAGGGCCAGCTCGCGATTCAATCCCTCGACCGCCGCCCGGCGGCTCATCGCCTGTGGATCGCGATCGGCGCTGAGCTTCTGCTCGGTCGTGTCGAGATCGCGCAGGGCCGAGTCGAGCGACTCGGCGTTGCGGAGCT
>JBPEXB010000469.1:0-9864 GCA_052032125.1 Acidimicrobiia bacterium | reverse complement strand
AGCTCGACTACGTCACGGCCGCCCGCAGCTACGGCCGCGGCAACGCCTACATCTTCCTGCAGCACGTGCTACCGAACATCGCGTCGGTGTTGATCGTGCAGATGACGGTCCTCTTCGCCCTGGCCATCCTCGCCGAGGCGGCCCTGTCGTTCCTCGGGATCGGCACCCAGCCGCCCACGCCCTCGTGGGGGAGGAGCCTGCGGGACGCCCAGACCTTCCTGCAGCTGTCGCCCCGCCTGGCCGTCTGGCCGGGCCTGGCGATCGCCCTCACCGTGCTCGGGTTCAACCTGCTGGGCGACGGGCTGCGCGACGCGCTGGATCCTCGCCTGGAGGTGGGGCGCACGTGACAGCTCCCCTGTTGGCCGTCGAGGACTTGACGATCCGCACGTCGCAGACGGCGCTCGTGGAGGGCGCGTCATTCGAACTGGCGGCCGGGAGCCGGACCGGCATCATCGGCGAGTCCGGGTCGGGGAAGACCCTCACGGCGCTGGCGATCATGGGCCTGCTCCCCGACGGGCTGACCGCCACCGGCACGATCACGTTGGGCGGGCGTGAGCTGCTGGGGCGCCGGGAGCGGGAGCTGGTCGCGGTGCGGGGGGAGGCGATCTCGATGATCTTCCAGGAGCCGATGACGGCGCTGAACCCGGTGATGCGAATCGGCAAGCAGATCGCCGAGCCCCTACGCCTGCACCGGGACCTGTCACGCCAGGACGCCGCCGAGGCGGCCGTGGCGCTCCTGGACAGCGTGGGGATCGACGAGCCCGAACGCCGGGCGAGGGCGTATCCGCACGAGCTGTCCGGCGGCCAGCGGCAGCGGGCGATGATCGCCATGGCGCTGTCGTGCGGGCCGTCGCTGGTCATCGCAGACGAGCCGACCACCGCCCTCGACGTCACCATCCAGGCCCGAGTGCTGAAGGTGCTGGCCGAGCAGGTGGCCAACACGGAGGCGGCGCTGTTGCTGATCACCCACGACCTCCCGGTCGTCTCGACGGTCGCCGACGAGGTGCTGGTGCTCAAGGACGGCGTGATCGTCGAACGCGGTCCGACCAGGGACGTGTTCGATGCCGCCTCCGACCCCTACACCCGGCGCCTGGTGGCGGCGGTGCCTCCGATGAGCCGAGGCGGCACGGTGCCCGAGAAGCCGGCCCCGGCATCCGCAGGCGACCCGCTCGTCGAGGTGCAGGACGTCACCAAGACGTACCGCCTCCGGCATCGCACGGTCCTCGATGCCGCCCCGGTGATCAACGCACTCGAAGGCGTCAGCTTCGACGTCCGGCGGGGCGAGACGCTCGGCATCGTCGGCGAGTCCGGATCGGGCAAGTCGACGGCCGCCCGCATCATCATGGGGCTCACGCAGCCCACGTCGGGCCGGGTGGTGGTGGACGGCATGGACGTGGCCGATCGCAGCAACCGGGCGGCGCTGCGCGGCCTGGCCCAGATGGTGTTCCAGGACCCGATGAGCTCGCTCGACCCGCGGATGCTGGTGGGCGACGTGGTGGCCGAGCCACTCCGTTCGCTGCGCATCCCCGGCGACCACGGAGCTCGCGTCGCCGAGCTCCTCGACGCGGTGTCGCTGCCCGCCGACACCGCCGAGCGCTACCCGCACGAGTTCTCGGGCGGCCAGCGCCAGCGCATCGCCATCGCCCGGGCGCTGGCGCCCGGCCCGCGGCTGCTGATCGCCGACGAGCCGGTGAGCGCGCTCGACATGTCGGTGCAGACGCTGACGCTCGACCTGCTCGCCCGCCTGAAGGAGGAGTTCGCGCTCACGATGGTGTTCATCTCCCACGACCTGTCGGTCGTGCACGAGATCTGCGACCGGGTGGTGGTGCTGGAGCGAGGTCGGGTGGTCGAGGCCGGATCGGTCGGGGAGGTCTTCACGGCTCCCTCCGAGGCGTACACCCGCCAGCTGATCGGGGCGATCCCCCGCCTGGACGGGTCGCTGCTGTGACGCCGGCTCGCCCCCAATCGGCGGGCGTTGGTAGCGTTGCGCGTCCCAGATCGAAGGGTGGAGCGATGAGGACCAGGACCACGATCGCACTGATCGCCGTCATGTCGCTGGTGCTGGCGGCCTGTGCCGGCACGGCGGGCGAGTCGGACACGACCGCTGCGACGACCGCGACGACGGCGCAACAGACGACGGCCACCACGGCCGCCGAGACCACGACGACGACCCAGGCGACCACCACGACGGCCGCCGAGGAGTCGGCGGCGACCGAGGTGACGATCGGGCTGCAGCTCGAGCCACCGACGCTCGACCTGACCTCCAGCCCGGCAGCGGCGATCCCGCAGGTCCTGCTCTACAACGTCTACGAGACGCTCGTCAGGCTCCAGCCGGACGGCTCGATCACGCCGCTGCTGGCCAGCGAGTGGGAGGTGAGCGACGACGGCCTGGTCTACACGTTCACGCTCCGCGACGGTGTCTCGTTCCACAACGGCGAGGCGTTCACGGCCGACGACGTGGTGTTCTCGATCAACAACGTGCTGACCAAGGACCCGGCGCATCCCTTCGCCACCACCCTGGCACCGATCGAGTCGGTCGAGGCGACCGACGACCTGACCGCGGTCATCACCCTCAGCCAGCCGAGTGCCAACCTGATGTTCTTCTTGACTCAGGGCCAGGGAGTCATGCTCGAGGAGTCGGCCATCGGGACGATCGAGAACAGCCCGGTCGGGACCGGCCCGTTCACGTTCGGATCGTGGACCGTCGGCGACTCGATCGTCATCGAGCGCAACGACAGCTACTGGGGGGACCCGGCGCTCCTGGAGACGGTGACCTTCCAGTACATCAACGAGCCCAACGCCCTCAACAACGCCATGCTCGGCGACCAGCTCGACATCCTGGCCGGGGTCTCGGCGCCGGAGCTGCTCGAGGTGTTCGAGGCCGACGACCGCTTCGAGGTCCTCCAGGGCCTCACCTACGGCGAGATCGTGCTGTCGCTCAACGGGCGGCGCGCCCCGTTCGACGACGTCCGGGTTCGCCAAGCCGTGAGCCACGCCATCAACCGCCAGGACGTGATCGACCTGGCCTACTCGGGCTACGGCACGGTCATCGGGACCTTCTCGACGCCGCTCGACCCCTGG
The DNA here is from genome assembly GCA_052032125.1 of Acidimicrobiia bacterium. Taxonomy (GTDB): domain Bacteria; phylum Actinomycetota; class Acidimicrobiia; order Spongiisociales; family Spongiisociaceae; genus JBPEXB01. Next base: position 6,783 of record JBPEXB010000469.1, on the reverse strand, counting down.
TACAAGGATCTGACCGACGTCTACGCGTTCGACCCGGATCGGGCCAGGGAGCTGCTGGCGGAGGCCGATGCCGAGGGTGTCACGCTGGAGATGGTGCTGCCACCCGTGTCCTACGCGGCCAGGAGCGGCGAGATCATCGCCAGCCAGCTGGCCGACGTCGGCATCACGGTCAACATCACCAACGTCGAGTGGGGCGTGTGGCTCGAGGACGTGTTCAGCAACTACGACTTCGACATGTCGATCGTGGCCCACGTCGAGCCGCTCGACCTCGCCCAGTACGGCAACCCCGACTACTACTGGGGCAACGACAGCCCCGACGTCGTGCCGCTGCTCGAGCAGGCAGACGCCGAGCCGGACCCGCAGGTGCGCAACGATCTCTACGGGCAGGTGCTCGACGAGATCACCGCCCAGGCCGCCGATCAGTGGCTGTTCGTGCTCCCGGCCTTGTCGGTGATCAAGTCCGGCGTGACCGGGTACAAGATCGACCTGCCCGGCTCGCTCGACGTCACCGAGCTGGCGCTCAACCCCTGAGCCGCGAATGAACCGAGACGACGCCGGGGGTCGGACGGCCCCCGGCTCCTCGCTGCTCGATCGTGAGGGGCTCATCGAGCTCACCCGCCGCCTCGTGCAGGTGCCGAGTGTCAACCGCGACGGCTTCGGCGAGGCGCCGGCCGTCGAGGTGGTCGTCGAACAGGCCCGCGCCTTCGGGTGGGACGTCCTCGTCGAGGAGGTGGCTCCCGGCCGGCCCAACGCCATCATTCGCATCGACGGTGGCCTACCAGGCCCAACGTTGCTGTTCGAGGGCCACACCGACGTGGTCACCGAGGGCGATCCCGAGTCGTGGAGCTTCGATCCCTTCTGCGGCGACCTGGTCGACGGGCGCATCTGCGGGCGGGGAGCGGCCGACATGAAGGGCGGGGTGGCCGCCATGATGCACGCCGCCCGCGCCGTCGAACGCGACGGGCCGTTTCCCGGCACCATCGTGCTGGCGATCCTGTGCGACGAGGAAGAGATGATGATCGGGGTCCACCACTTCGTCGACGCCGGTCATGCCGAGGGCGTGGACGGGGCGATCGTGTGTGAGCCGGAGGGTGGTGAGGTGTGCCCCGTCCAGAAGGGAGCGCTGCGCCTTCGGGTCGACGCCACCGGACGCATGGCACATGGGGCGATGCCGCACGAGGGTCGGAACCCGATCGGGGCGTTGGGCCGGCTGATGGACCGGGTCGAGGCCTTGGAGGCCGAGCTGCAGGATCGCCACGGCCGCCATCCCGACCTGGGCGAGGTGTATCTCACACCCACACACCTCGATGCCGGGTCGCTTCCGCAGGTCAACGTCATTCCCGGGCAGGCGCTGCTGACCTACGACGTCCGCACCATTCCCGGTGTCGACCACGACGAGCTCGTGGCGCGCATCGAAGAGATCGCCGGGGAGGTCTCAGCAGAGACCGGCGTCGAGTTCACCTTCACCCGCCTGGTGGACCGTCCGCCCACCGAGACACCCCGCGACCACCCGGTGGTGGCAGCGGTGGCTGACGCCCACGAGGCCGTGACCGGTGAAGCGCCGCGGTTCGGGGGCGTTCCCGGCACCACCGACGGCACGATCCTGTGGCGGGACGCCGGCGTGCCGGTGGTGGTCTACGGGCCGGGGGGCAAGTGGATCGCCCACCAGCCGGACGAGTACGTCGAGGTCGACGATCTGATCCAACACGCCGAGGTGTACGTCGAGGCGGCTCGCCGGTTCCTCGGCGCCTGACCTCAGTCGAAGCGGCGGATCGAGCCGGTGTCGGCGCTTCTCGCCGGCAGCGGGTCGGTGCCGCCGAAGGCGGCGATGCGCCTGGCGGTGCGCTGGAGGCGCTCGCGGAGCGGCTCCCCGTGCGACGGCCTCCGACCGGCCAGGGTCAACCGGGCCAGCAGCACCTCGGGCCGGGTGGAGCCGTGGACCGGCACTCGGGTGAGGGCGAAGGGGTCGTCGTAGTTCGAGCTCACCGCTCCGCGCAGCGTGGCGCCGGCGACGAACCCGACCCGGGCGGCGGCCGCCCTGGTGCCGGAGGTGTGGAGGCCATCCGGGTAGGCGATCGTGTCGACGGTCCGTTGGAGTTGATGCTCGAGCAGTGCCCTCGAGAGCGCCATGTCCTCGCCGGCTTCCCACCGGCTCATGGTGTCGAGCGGACGGTGGCTGTGGCCGTTGGACCCGATCGACACGTCCTCGTCGATCGCCTCTCGGAGCTGGGTCCAGGTCAGGGCGGCCCGTTCGTCCGGCGTGACATGACGGAGCACCCGGCTGCGGCGGCCGACGAACGCCGTCGCGACGAACACGGTGGCCGGGACATCTCGACGCCGCAGGGCCGGGAGGGCGTACTCCGAGAACGATCGGAGGCCCTGATCGAAGGTGATCACGACGGAGCGGCTCGGCACCGGTGCGTCGAGGGTCATGGCGGTCACCAGGTCGGGCACCCGCAGCGGGATGTAGCCGTGCGCCAGCAGGATGTCGAGCTGGTCGCCGAACAGCGCCGCGTCGACCCCGTGCGACGGGTGCGTGGGCGACGGATGCACGCCGAGGTAACGGAGGATGGGGATCGGCCGCGGCACCGCGGTCCTCGCTCGGTGCATCGTCGCCTGGCCTCCCCGCCTCGTGATCGTGGCCGCGGCCCCTGTCCACGGCTTGCAGACACTGTATGGCAGGTCGTGTCGCTGACTCGGGGCGTCAGGTGACCGTTTCGAAGTCGCGCTCCCTGCACTAGTGCGCGGCCCGCTGGGTGGGCGACCGCACGTCTTGGGGCGTGGCTGCCACGTCTTCGATGAAGGCAGGGCAGCGATAGAGTGGGTGCTTCGACACCGAAGGGCAGAGCGTGATCAGCGACGGGTACTTCCACCAGTTCCCCGACATCGATCCGGAAGAGACACAGGAGTGGGTCGACTCACTCGAGGCGGTGGTCAACTTCCGGGGCAAGCAGCGAGCCCGGTTCCTCATGTCGTCGCTGCTCAAGCGGGCCGGCGAGCTGCAGGTGGACTACCCGGCCAGCACCGGGACCCCGTACGTCAACACGATCCCGCCCGAAGACCAGGCCTGGTTCCCCGGCGACGAGCACCTCGAGAAGCGCATCCGCCGCTTCATCCGCTGGAACGCCGCCGTGATGGTCGTCAAGGCCAACAAGGCGGCGGACGGCATCGGCGGGCACCTCTCCACCTTCGCCTCCTCGGCGGCGCTCTACGAGGTCGGTTTCAACCACTTCTTCCGCGGCAAGGCCGACGGGCTGGCCGGTGACCACGTGTACTTCCAGGGCCACGCCGCCCCCGGGGTCTATGCCAGGGCGTACCTCGAGCGTCGCCTCGACGAGCGGCATCTCGACAACTTCCGTCGCGAGATCGGCCGCGACGGCCTGTCGTCCTATCCGCACCCCCGCCTGATGCCCGAGTTCTGGGAGTACCCGACGGTGTCGATGGGGCTCGGGCCGCTCGCCTCGATCTACCAGGCCCGCTTCAATCGCTACCTGCACAACCGGGGTCTCGACGACACGAGCGGCTCACGGGTGTGGTGCTTCCTGGGCGACGGCGAGACCGACGAGCCGGAGACGCTCGGCTCGATCTCGCTGGCCTCTCGAGAGGGTCTCGACAACCTCGTGTGGGTGGTCAACTGCAACCTGCAGCGGCTCGACGGGCCGGTGCGGGGCAACGGCAAGATCATCCAGGAGCTGGAGGCGGTCTTCCGCGGCGCCGGCTGGAACGTGATCAAGGTCGTGTGGGGCTCGGCCTGGGACGAACTGCTCGCCCGGGACGTCGACGGAGTGTTGCTCAACAAGCTCAACTCGACCGTGGACGGCGAGTTCCAGCGGCTCGGCACCGTGCCCGGCTCCGAGATCCGCGAGTCGTTCTTCGGCCCCGACCCGCGTCTCACCGAGATGGTGTCGCATCTCTCCGACGAGCAGCTGCAGAAGCTGCCCCGTGGCGGTCACGACTATCGCAAGCTCTACGCCGCCTACAAGGCTGCCACCGACCAGCAGGGGGCTCCGACCGTCATTCTGGCCAAGACCATCAAGGGCTGGACGCTCGGTCCCGAGATCGAGGGACGCAACGCGACGCATCAGATCAAGAAGATGTCGAACGAGCAGCTGCGCAATCTGCGGCTGCGCATCCACCTCGAGGAGGAGATCCCCGAGGAGGCGCTGGAAGACGGCAGGGAGCCGCCGTACTTCCGCCCCGAGGAGGACTCGCCCGAGTTCCAGTACATGATGGAGCGCCGCAAGGCCCTCGACGGCACCCTCCCCAACCGGGTGGTGCGGGTGAAGTCGCCGCTGGAGCTTCCGAAGTCCTCCGTCTACGACGAGTTCAAGACGGGCACCGGGTCGCTCGAGGCCTCGACGACGATGGCCTTCGCCCGCCTGCTGCGGGCGCTGGCCCGTGACGAGAACACCGGCCGCCGGGTCGTGCCGATCGTGCCCGACGAGGCCAGGACCTTCGGCATGGATGCGCTCTTCAAAGAGCTGAAGATCTACGCCGCCAAGGGACAGCTCTACGAGCCGGTCGACGCCGACCTGCTGCTGTCGTACGCAGAGGGCATGGACGGCCAGATCCTCGAGGAAGGCATCACCGAGGCGGGCTCGATGTGCAGCTTCATCGCCGCCGGCACCGCCTATGCCGATCGGGGCGTGCCGATGGTTCCGTTCTTCATCTTCTATTCGATGTTCGGCTTCCAGCGGGTCGGCGACCTGATCTGGCAGGCCGCCGATGCCAGGGCTCGCGGCTTCATGCTCGGGGCCACGGCGGGCCGTACCACGCTGGCCGGCGAGGGGCTCCAGCACCAGGACGGCCACAGCCCGGTGCTGGCCAGCACCAATCCCGGCGTGATCACCTACGACCCGGCCTTCGCCTACGAGCTCGCCACCGTCGTCGAGCACGGGCTCCAGCGCATGTATGGCGACAACGAGGACGTGATCTTCTACATCACCCTCTACAACGAGAACTACGTGCAGCCCGCCATGCCGGAGGGGGCGCGGGACGGGATCATCGAAGGCATGTACCGGTTCGCCGAGGCCCCGGATGGCCCCGAGCGGGCGGCGACGATCCTGTTCTCGGGCCCGAGCCAGGGTGCAGCCCGCTGGGCCCAGGCCGAGCTGGCGGAGCACTTCGGCGTGGGCGCCGAGCTGTGGTCGGTCACGTCGTATGCGGCGCTGCGCGACGATGCGATGGCCGTCGACCGCTGGAACCGGCTCCACCCGACCGAGGAGGACCGTGTCCCGCTGGTGACCCAGCGCCTCTCGTCGAGCCGTGGACCGATCGTGGCGGTGACCGACTACATGCGGACGGTCCCCGACCAGGTGTCGCGCTGGATGCCTCGTTCCTACACCTCGCTGGGCACCGACGGCTTCGGACGCTCGGACACCCGTGAGGCCTTGCGGCGCTTCTTCGAGGTCGACGGGCCCCACGTCGTCGTGGCGGTGCTCGACGAGTTGGTACGGGACGGGCAGATCGATGCTTCGGTCGTGGCGGACGCCATCGCCCGGTACGACCTCGAACAGGACTCCGTGGCGCCCTGGCACGTCGACATCTGAGGCATCCCCATGCGTGACACCTCCCCGGTCACCCGCACCCGTTGGCCTGGCTATCGCCACGTCGTCTTCGACTGCGACTCCACGCTGTCGGGCATCGAGGGCATCGACGAGCTGGCAGGCACCGAAGGGGTGCGGGCCGAGATCGAGGCGCTGACCGAGCGGGCGATGAAGGGCGAGGTGGAGCTGGAGGACGTCTACGCGCGTCGCCTCGAGCTGCTCCAGCCCGACCGCCAGCAGGTGGCCGAGCTGCGCACCAAGTACAAGCAGCGGGCCGTCCCCGATGCTCGCCGGGTGATCGACGCCCTCCAGGAGCTGGGACACGAGGTCTACGTGGTGAGCGGCGGGCTGGCCGAGCCGGTTCGAGAGTACGCCGTGTCGCTCGGCGTGCCGGAAGAGCATGTCGTGGCCGTGCACACCCGCCACGACACCCTGTCCGGGGAGTGGTGGCGCACCGACGCCCGAGATCCGCACCGGTTCCTCGACTACGAGGAGGGGGCGCTCTCGACCAGCGACGGGAAGGCCACGGCCATCGCCGAGCTGACCAGGTCGGGCGACGGCGGGGTGGTGCTGGTCGGCGACGGCGTCAGCGACCTCAACGCTCGCACGGCGGTGGACACGTTCGTCGGGTTCGGCGGGTTCGTCACCCGGGAGCGGGTCGAGCGCGAAGCTGACGTGTTCGTCTCGTCCACGACCCTGGCGCCGGTCCTGGCGCTGGCCGCCGGGCCCTCGGGGCGGGCGGTCGGGTCGGCCGACCACGTGGCGCTCATCGACGACGGGGTGCAGGCGTTCCGGTCGGGGACCATGCGGTTCAAGGATCCCTCCGTCGGCGCCCGGTTCGAGCGGGCCTTCTCGACCCAGGACCGGCCATGACGTTCCGCGTGCTGGTCACCGATCCGCTCGGCGAGCTCGGGCGGCGCATTCTCGAGAGTGCTCCCGACGTGGAGCTGACGGTCTCGCTGGACCTCGGGTCCGACGAGCTCATCGAGCTGATCCCCGACTACGACGCCTTGATCGTGCGGAGCGGGACCAAGGTCACCGAGGACGTGGTGGCCGCCGGTTCGCGCCTGGCAGTGATCGGCCGGGCGGGCGTCGGCGTGGACAACGTCGACGTCGATGCCGCCACCCGGCGGGGGATCGCCGTGACCAACACGCCCGACTCCAACACCAACGCGGCGGTCGAGCAGACCTTCGCCTTGATGCTGGCGGCGGCCCGGCACACGGCGGGAGCTCACGC
>JBPEXB010000468.1:0-4429 GCA_052032125.1 Acidimicrobiia bacterium | reverse complement strand
AGCACGCGGGACGCGGTACCCAGTACGTGGTACTTGGTACCCGGTACCCAGCGGCCCGGATCCCGGATCCCGGGTCCCCGGAGCCCGGATCCCGGCGAATCCACCGTCGTCTGGGGGCAGTCCTGCCATCGCGCCGCTCTACGCTGACCTGGTGGAAACGCTCACCGAGTTCCTCCGCTCCAACGTCTCCAAGGTCGGTTTCAGCGTCGGGCTGCTCGTCGTGGTCCTGGTCCTGCGGTCCCTCGTCCTGCGAGCGCTCGCCCCACGCCTCGACTCATCCGAGGCGGCGTTCCGCGCCCGCAAGACGTCGATGTACATCGCTTCGGGCATCGTCCTGGTCGGGTTGGGTGCCATCTGGATCTCCCAGCTCGGGAGCATCGGCTCGTTTCTGGCGATTCTCTCGGCCGGCATCGCCATCGCCCTCTCCGACGTCCTCAAGAACCTCGCCGGATGGATCTACATCGTGCTGCGCCGGCCGTTCAAGCCGGGGGACCGGATCGAGATCGGGCCCCACGCCGGCGACGTCATCGACATCCGGGTCTTCCGCTTCACGCTCCTGGAGATCCGCAACTGGGTCGATGCGGACCAGTCGACCGGCCGGATCGTCCACGTTCCCAACGGTCTCGTCTTCACCGAGCCGACGGCCAACTTCACCGAGGGCTTCCCGTTCGTGTGGCATGAGGTCCCGGTGACCGTGACGTTCGAAAGCGACTGGGAGCGGGCCCGCGACATCGTGCAGGAGGTCATCGAAGAACACGCCCCGGATCCCAAGGAAGCGGGAGCGGTCGCCGATCTGGAGCGGGCCTCGATGCAGTACTTCATCCGCTACCGCCATCTCACGCCCACGGTCTACGTGCGGGCGCTCGACTCGGGCGTCCAGCTGACCGGCCGGCTGCTCGTCCCGGCCCGCCAGCGACGGGGGGTCGACAACGCAGTGTGGACCAGCATCCTGCGGGCGTTCGCCGCCGAGCCGGCCGTCGAGTTGGCCTACCCGACGATTCGCACCTATCGCGCCGATCACGAGGGAGGTCCGGCCGGATGACCGAGCGGGTGCTGCGCGACGGCCATCCCTTCATCCGTCACGAGATGGAACGCCTCCCGGCCGCGGACATGGAGGACCGGGCGGCCGAGTTCTATGCGTCCATGGACCGGCGTCGCAGCGTGCGGGACTTCAGTGGCGATCCGGTGCCGCGCTCGCTGATCGAGACCGCCATCCGCACCGCCTCGACCGCCCCGTCGGGAGCTCATCGCCAGCCGTGGACGTTCGTCGTCACGGGCGATTCCGAGGTCAAGCGGCAGATCCGAGTCGCCGCCGAAGAGGAGGAGCGCCGCAACTACGAAGGGGGCAGGCTGCCGGACGACTGGCGCGAGGCGCTGGCACCCCTCGGAACCGACTCGAACAAGTCATATCTGGAGACGGTCCCGTGGATCGTCGTGGTGTTCGAGCAGCGCTACGGGATCGACGAGCACGGCAACCGCTTCAAGAACTACTACGTGAAGGAGAGCGTCGGGCTCGCCTGCGGCTTGTTCATCGCCTCGCTCCACACGATGGGCCTGGCCACGCTCACGCACACGCCGTCGCCGATGGCCTTCCTGACCAGGGTGCTCGGCCGACCCGAGAACGAGCGGCCGTTCTGCCTCTTCCCGATCGGCTACCCGGCCGCGGACTGCTACGTCCCCGACATCGCTCGCAAACCCCTCGACCAGGTCATGGTCGAGGTTCGGTCGGAGTGACCTGCTCGAAGTCGAGGAGCCAACGTTTGGCGGACAGGCCGCCGGCGAACCCGGTCAGCGCCCCCGATGCTCCGACGACCCGATGGCACGGCACGATGATCGAGATCGGGTTGCGGCCGTTCGCCGCCCCCACCGCCCGAGCGGCTGTCGGGCGGCCGATGCGGCTCGCCAACTCGGTGTAGCTCACGGTCTCGCCGTACCGGATGCGGCGAAGCGCCTCCCAGACCTTCCGCTGGAAGGGTGTGCCCTGTGGGTCGAGGGGCACGTCGAATGCTCGGCGCTGCCCGGCGAAGTACTGATCGAGTTGCTCGGTGGTCGCGTCCAGCGTTCGATGTGAGCCGGCGATGGTGTCGGGCAAGGGCACCCGGCCGTCGTCGTCTGGCCACAGCAGCGCCCTCAGGCCTGCGTCGGAGGCGACCAGCGTCAGGCGGCCGAGCGGCGAGTCGTGGACCCGGGAGCGGAGCGTCATCGCGTGGAGCAGCTCCGACGGGCGGCCTGGTGTGCGTACCAGCGAGCCCCCGCCTGGCGGATGCCGGGCAGGCGCAGCGCCGGGGCCACCCACAGGGCGGGGACGGTGTGCTCGAGCACCGTCGTGACGGCGTCGAAGCCACTGCGAGTTCCGGAGGGTGTGACGGTATGCATCGCATGTGCAACGGCGGAGGCCTCCAGTCCGTGAGATGGGTCGCCGGCCCCCACCGGCACGAGGAGTGCCAGCGTGTCGAAGCGGCGGAACCGGCTCACCCAGTCGGCACACGAGTCACAGGTGTCGTCCCAGACGAGCTTGACCGGTGCCCGATCGAGGAAGAGCGGATAGGTGGCCACCATCACCAGTGAGAACACCAGCAGCTCGAGGAAGGGCCCGATCAGCATCGTGATCGCGAGATGCAGCCCGCCGCCGAGCAGGAAAGCCCACGGGCGGAAGGTCCTGCTCCAGAGAAACACCGCGACGAACAACTCGGTGGCGACTGCCGCGACCGCCACGAGCGAGAGGAATCCCGGCGTGCGCAACGAGTCGGGGAGGTCGACGATCCCGCCGTTCAGCGTGCCGGCCAGGACCAGGCCGCTGAGGAACTCGTCGTTGAGTTTCGTGATGGCGGCGAAGCCGTAGACGATCGTGACCTGCAGCCTGATCAGCAGCACCGGCCAGTACGGGATTGCCCCCTCGTCAGCTCCGACGGCGAGCGCCGAGTCGGCGCGTCCCACGGTCAGCAGCACGACGATCAGGCCCATGAGGTAGAGGTGGTTGCTGTACGTCTGGCTGTCGAGGAGCAGGTAGCCGACGATCGACGCCGCCAGGGCCCCGCCCGTCCACGGGAGGCGCCACCCGAGGATGAACCCGACCGCCGCCAGAGCCCACACGATGACGATTGCTTGCGCGGTCGCCGAGTCGGGCGCCACGAATCCCTCCACCACCGGGATCCGGAGAACTCGCGGATCGTCGAAGGCGGCGAGGATGCCCCAGGCCACGCCGGCGCGAATGAGCGCCGCCACGCCGACCACGATGCGGGTCAGCGCCAGCGGCCGAGCACTGACGAGGGCGGTCAGGGCGTCGGGCATGCGTACTCGCCGTCGTCGTCCCACGTGATGCGGACGGCTTCAGGGACCGTGATGCAGAGGTGCTCGGGGAGGTGGGCGACCAGGTCCAGGTCGCCGCGCAGCCGAGCCGTGACTGCCTCCAGGTCCACGATCCGTTCCTCGTCGCCCGTGTGGACGACGTAGGTCGGCCGCGCCTCGAAGGTCGAGAACATCCGCCAGGCGAACCGATCCTGCCCGTCGGACGTGAGCCGCCAGATCGGCACGACGAGTTGCACCGCCAGCCACAGTCCGACCACGGCGGCGGCGATCGTCGGGGACCTCTGCCATCGCATCGTCCCTGCACCTCCCGGGGGTCTGGCGGCGGCCGGCGGCCAGGGTAACGGCGGCTATCTTCGGGCCATGACCGAACGCATCTACTCGACCGACTCCTATGCCAGCGAGATGACCGCCGAGGTGGTCGGCACCGACGCCGACGACAACCGGGTGCTGCTCGATCGCACCGTCTTCTACCCGGGCGGCGGCGGCCAGCCCATCGACGAGGGAGCGCTCTGGGTCGGGGATGACCGGCTGGAGGTGGTGCGGGTCACGCAGGATCGGGACGGGGTGTGGCACTGGTTGGACGGTGCGTTGCCCGGCGTCGGCACCCAGGTGAAGGGTGAGATCGACTGGGAGCGGCGCTACCGCATCATGCGAACCCACACCTCGCTCCACGCGCTCTGCGGGGTGGTGTGGGACGCCTATCAGAGCCCCGTCACCGGCGGCAACATGGAAGCGGGCCACGGGCGGCTCGACTTCGAACTGCCCAACTGGGACCCGGAGGACAAACAGCCGCTGGAAGACGCCCTCAACGCCGCCATCGCCCGCCGGCTCCCGATCGACGTGTCGTTCATGCCCCGTGAGGAGGCCGACCAGGATCCCAGCCTCATCCGCACCAAGGTCAACCTGATCCCCGAGTCGGTCCGCGAGATTCGGGTGATCGACATCGTCGGCCTGGACCGCCAGGCGGACGGCGGCACCCACGTGAACTCGACCGCTGAAGTCGGTCCCATCACGATCACCAAGATCGAGAGCAAGGGCAAGGGCTTCCGCCGCATCCGAGTGGCCCTGAACGAGGTGTGAGCCCTGACGGGCTCACACCTCGAGTACTGAGTACTGGGTA
>JBPEXB010000467.1:0-3480 GCA_052032125.1 Acidimicrobiia bacterium | reverse complement strand
GCGATGTGTCCTACGACGTCGGCTTGCCCGTGCCGGTCGCCGTGCGGCGGGACGGTGAGCGGACACCCGTCGACGGACTGGAGATCTTCGAGCTCAACGACCAGCACGCCTTCTGCAGACTCCCCGACGGCGTGACGCTCGAGGTGGGGGACCTCGTCGAGTGTGGGATCTCGCATCCGTGCGCCACGTTCGATCGCTGGCGCGCCCTGCCGCTCGTCGACGACCACCACGATGTGGTCGGTGCCATCCGGACGTTCTTCTGAGGAGGGGACCATGGTGGACGAACGCATGACCGTGGCGGACTTCGACGAGCTCTTCGAAGAGATCAAGACGTGGGGCGCATGGGGGCCCGATGACGTGCTCGGCACCCTCAACCACCTGCGACCCGAGCACGTCGTGTCGGCAGCCGCCACCGTGACCTCCGGACGGACCGTCACCCTCTCGCTGCCGGTCCAGACCACCGCCGGGCCCGACACGCCCGCGCCCGCCATCCACTACATGTCGATCGGGCACGACGACGTCATCGGAGAAGGCGACGGGCGCTTCGCCACCGACTTCCTCGGCATCGACTTCCACGGCGAATCGCAGAGCCACGTCGATGCCCTCTGCCACGTGTCGTATCGCGGCAGCCTCTACAACGGGGTCCCGGTCAGCGGGGTGACGACCAGCGGCGCCAACGTGCTGACCGTCGACGATTATCGCCATGGGATCGTCGGGCGGGGAGTGCTCGTCGACGCTGCTCGTCACCGCGGGGTGGAGTGGCTCGAGCCCGGTGACGCAGTGACCGGCGAGGAGCTCGAGGCCGCCGAAGAGGCTCAGGGGGTGCGTCTGGGTGCCGGCGACATCTTCGTGTTCCGCACCGGCCAGCACCGCCGCCGCCTGGCGCTGGGGCCCTGGGACAACAACGTCGAGGGACGGGCGGGGCTCCATCCGACCGCCCTGCGACTGCTGGCCGAGCGCCAGGTCGCCGCCTTCGCCGCCGACGGTGACGGGGAGACGATCCCCAGTCCGGTCGACGGCGTCTCCTACCCGATGCATCCGCTGCAGATCTGCGCCATGGGCATGGCGGCGTTCGACAATCTCCAGTTCGAGGACCTCCGAGCAGCCTGCGACGAGGAGGGGCGCCAGGTCTTCCTGTTCACCGCCGGCCCACTGCGCATCACTCGCGGCACCGGCTCGCCGGTCAACCCGATCGCCATCTTCTGATGACGGGCGAGCTGGCGGGGGTCTTCCCGGTCTTCCAGACCCCGTTCACGACCGACGGGGAGATCGATCCCGGCGTCCTGCGCACCGAGATCGAATGGATGTATTCGCACGGCATCGACGGGATCGTCATGGCCATGGTCTCCGAGGTCTTGCGGCTCTCTGCGGCCGAGCGTCGACAGCTCGCCGAGTGGTCGTGCGAGTTCGGGCTGGCGAGCGGGCCGGTGGTGATCAGCGTCGGCGCCGACAGCACCAAGGTGGCGGTCGAGTTCGCCCGCCACGCCGCCTCGGTCGGGGCGTCGGCGGTGATGGCGATCCCGCCCGCCGCCTTGCCGGCGCTGGAAGACGAGCTGGCCGGGTACTACCGGGCGCTGCTGGAGGCGATCGACATCCCGGTGATCGTGCAGGACGCCAGCGGCTACGTGGGAACGCCCATGTCGATCGAGCTGCAGGCCGGGCTGCTCGACGAGTACGGGGAGCGGGTGCTCTTCAAGCCCGAGGCCGTGCCGATCGGGCCCCGGCTGAGCGCCCTCAGAGACGCGACCGGCGGCGCGGCCAGGATCTTCGAAGGCTCGGGAGGGATCTCGCTGGTCGACAGCCACCGCCGGGGCATCGCCGGGACCATGCCCGGTGCCGAGGTGTGCTGGGCGATCGTGGCGCTGTGGCGGGCACTGGCCTCCGGCGACGAGCCCCGGATCGATGCCATCAACGGGCCGCTGAGCTCGCTCGTCTCGCTCCAGACCTCGTTCGACGCGTTCGTGGCGGTCGAGAAGCATCTCCTCGTCCGGCAGGGCGTGTTCGAGAACACGGTCGTGCGGGGACCGGTCGGCTACCGCCTCGACGCCGAGACCGAGGCCGAGGTCGACCGCCTGTTCGACCTCCTCCGGGAGGCGGTGGATGCATGACCGAGACCCGTCGCAATGTGCTCATCCCCCTCGGTGACGGGACGGACCTGGCGGCTGATCTGACCGTCCCGGACGGACCGGGCCCGTGGCCGGTGATCCTCAGCTACTACCCGTATCACAAGGACGACGTGATCGGCGCCGCCTACGAGTACTCGGGCCAGGTCATCGCCGGGCGTGGTTACGGGGTGATGCAGGTCGACTTCCGCGGGCTGGGCAGCTCTTCGGGGACCGCCCGTCCGGCCATGGACGCCAGCGAGGCCGAGGATTGCTTCGAACTCGTCGAGTGGGTCGCCGCCCAGGAGTGGTGCGACGGCAACGTCGGCATGTGGGGCGTCTCGTATGGGGGCATCACCTCGTTGCGGGCGGCCGCCGCCCGCCCTCCGTCGCTGCGGGCGATCGCCCCCATGCACGCCGCCGCGGACATCTACCACCACTGGTTCTACCCGGGCGGCTGTCCGAACCTGATGGGTGCCTACGGCGTGTGGGGGCCGCTGATGCTCGCCTTCCAGTTGATGCCGCCGATGTTCCACGATGCCGATCACCGCTGGCAGGACGTGTGGGACGACCGCCTGGAGCACACCCGCCCCTACCTGCTCGACTGGCCGCTCCACCGCGAGTTCGACGACTACTGGCAGTCCAAGGTGATCGACGTGGCGGCGATCGAGGTGCCGACGCTGCTCATCGGGGGCTGGCGCGACATCTTCCCCCAGGCCATGGTGGAGGCACACGCCGGCATCCCGGCGGAGCGCCAGCTGATCATGGGGCCATGGATGCACACCCTTCCCGACCTCGCTCCCCAGGATCCGGCCGAGTTCCTCCCCACCATGCTGGCGTTCTTCGACCGGCACCTCCGCGGCATCGAGGAGGCGGCGCCGCACTCCGTCACGATCATGGTGCAGAACGACGGCTGGAGGCGGACCGACGCCTGGCCGCCTCCCGGCACCGCGGATCTCAGACTGCACCCCGGTGCAGATGGCTCGCTCCGCCACCGGGAGCCACCGGAGGGGACCGTTGTGTACGACGTGGATCCCACGGTGGGGACGGCGGGCAATCTCTTCGACCCGCTGGGCCAGGGCGTGGGCTTGCCGACAGATCAGGCCGGCGATGACGCCGCCTCACTCACGTTCACCTCGGATCCCCTCACCGACGGCCTGAGGATCACCGGGTCACCGACCGCTTCACTCGACGTCGAGGTCGATGCGCGCCTGCATCTCGTTGCCCGGCTGTGCGAGGTGGCGCCGTCCGGCCGCTCCTCGCTCATCACGACCGGCTGGCTGCGGGTGGACGCCTCGGGCCGCCTGGAGCTGCAGCTCTGGGCCACTGCCTATGCCGTGCCACCAGGCCATCGGCTCCGCCTCGCGATCAGTGGCGC
>JBPEXB010000466.1:0-2720 GCA_052032125.1 Acidimicrobiia bacterium | reverse complement strand
TCAGTACCCAGTACCCCCGGCGGGCGGAGCCCGCCGGGCTAGAAGATCGCCGTTGCGAGTTTGGTGCGGTACTGGCCGACCATGGGATCTTCGTTGCCGAGCAGGTCGAACAGGTCGATCATGGCCAACCGAGCGGCATCGGACTCATCGACCCGGGCCTCGACGATCCCCAACAGCATCGTGAACGCCTCGTCGTAGCGACCGGCGGCACCGCGCGCCTTGGCCAACTCCAGGGCGGCGGCGTGGTCATCGGCGTCGGCCGCCACCGCCTCTTCCAGCGCCCCGTGGTCGACATCGGCTGCGTCACCGATGCGGGCGGCGGCCAGGAGGGCTCGGACCTCCTCGGTCGGCGAGAGGCGCTCGAGCAGCTCGATGGCATGGCCGGTCTCACCGGCGTCGATCAGCATGCCGGCCAGCGTCACGCCGGCGTCCTGATGACCGGGCTCGGCCGCCAGCACCTCGCTGAGCAGGGCCGAAGCCTCCTCGTCCCGCCCTTCGTCGAGCAGCGCCTCGGCCCGTTGGACCGCCAGATCGTGCTGCGACGGGGCCAGCGACGCCATGAACTCACGCACCGCCGGCTCCGGCAGCGCGCCGGTGAACTGGTCGACCGGCCTGCCGTCCTTGAAGGCGATGACGGTCGGGATGCCCTGCACGCCGAATCGTTGGGCGAGCGCCTGGTTCTGGTCGACGTCGACCTTGGCCAGTTCGACGGCCCCGCCCGCTTCGGCGGTCAGCTTCTCCAGGGTGGGCCCGAGCACCTTGCACGGCCCGCACCAGGCGGCCCAGAAGTCGACGACGACGGGGACCTCGTGGGAACGCTCGACGACCTCGCGGGCGAACTCGGCGGTCGAGACGTCTTTGATCATGGTGGACATGTGGTCAATCTACCGGTGGTGTCGGGGAACACCGCCTGAGCGACCCGGTGGGGGCCTATCCTGAGTGTCGAGAGCTCGGAAAGGTGCACTCCACGATGCCGTTCGGCACGCTGCTCACCGCGATGATCACACCGTTCGCCGACGACGGCTCCGTCGACTTCGACTGCGCCGCCCGGCTCGCACGGCATCTCGTGGACGGTGGCAACGACGGCCTCGTCGTGACCGGGACCACGGGCGAGTCCCCGACCCTGACCGACGGCGAGAAGCTGGCCCTGTACTCGACCATCGTCGAGGCGGTCGGGTCGCGGGCGAAGATCGTCGCCGGGACCGGCACCTACGACACCCACCACTCGATCGAGTTGTCGGTGCGGGCGGCCGAGCTGGGCGTGCACGGGATCATGGCCGTCACCCCGTACTACTCCCGCCCGCCGCAGGCCGGCCTGCTGGCGCACTTTCGGGCCATCGCCGACGCCACCGACCTGCCGATGGTCGTGTACAACATCCCCGGCCGCACCGGACGGTTGATCGAAGCCGAGACGCTGGCCGAGCTGGCCGAGCACCCGCGCATCGTCGCCACCAAGGACGCCGTCGAGGACGTGGGCTACACCCAGAAGTCGATCGGGCTGCTCCCGGACGGCTTCACGGTGTACTCGGGGACGGACTCGTTCACGCTGCCGATCCTCGAGGTGGGCGGCACCGGCGTCATCTCGGTCGCCAGCCACTTCGCCAGCCCGCAGATCAAGCGGATGCTCGATGCCCATCACGGAGGCGACGTCGACGAGGCGCGCCGGCTCCACGACGGCTTGATGCCGATCTACGAGGCGTGCTTCCGTGAACCCAACCCGATGCCGACCCGGATCGGGCTGGAGGCGCTCTGGGAGCCGGTGGGAGATCCACGGCTGCCGCTGGTCCGGGCCACCGATGAGACGAAGGATGCGGTCGTCGCCGCCACCGGGCTGGCCCAACAGCTGTGAGCGTCAGCGTCTCGTTCCTCGGAGGTCTCGGTGAGATCGGCCGCAACTGCGCGGCGGTCGAGATCGACGGACGCATCGCCCTGATCGACTGCGGGCTCATGTTCCCCGAGGAGGACATGCTGGGCGTCGACCTGGTCTTCCCGGACTGGGGCTGGCTCGTGGAGCGGGCGGACGACGTGGTGTGCGTGATCCTCACTCACGGGCACGAGGACCACATCGGGGCGCTCGGGTACTTCCTCCGTGACATCAACGTGCCCGTCTATGGCACCGACCTCACGCTGGCCATCGCCGGTTCGCGGGTCGACGAGCTCAGGGTCGAAGCCGACTTCCGCCCGGTGCCCGACACCCGGTGGATCGACGAAGGGCCCTTCCGATTCCGGCTCATCCCGGTCTCCCATTCGGTGCCGGAGGGGTGCGCAGTGGCCCTCGACACCCCGGAGGGCCTGGTGGTCCACACCGGCGACTTCAAACTCGATCCCACACCGATCGACGCCCGCCCCACCGACCTGCCCACCTTCGCCAAACTCGGCCGCCAGGGCGTGCGGCTCCTGCTGTCGGACTCGACCAACGCCGAACGAGAGGGCGTCGTGCCGTCGGAGCGTTCATTGGGCCGATCGATCCGCACGATCGTCCAGGATGCGCCCGGGCGGGTGATCAGCGCCTGCTTCTCCAGCCACATCCATCGTGTACAGCAGATCGCCGACGCCGGGATCGCCGACGACCGGTACCTGTCCTTCCTGGGACGGTCGATGGAGCGCAACGTCGGGATCGGCCAGGACCTCGACGTGCTCGAGTTGCCGCCCGACCGCGTCCTGCCCATCGAGGAGCTCCTCGCCCTGCCGCCCGAGGAGACGATGATCATCACCACCGG
>JBPEXB010000465.1:0-6322 GCA_052032125.1 Acidimicrobiia bacterium | reverse complement strand
CCGCCCTCCCTCACCCGCCGCTCGACGAATTCGTCGAGTTCCTGGCGCACGTCGTCGTCCATCGGAGGCGGCTCGAAGTCGGCGAGGATCTTCCGATACGTGGCGCTCGCTCGCCGGTCGGCGGTCAGCGAGCCGCCTTCCTCCCACTGGCCCCAGTTCTCTCGAGAGAACACGATCGGCTCGTAGAAGGCCCGCTCGTACCGCTCGAGCGTGTGGCCGATGCCGAAGAAGTGGCCCCCTGGCTGGACCTCGGCGATGGCATCGAGCCCGATCTCGGCGTCGGTGACCTCCACCGGCTGGAACGTCTCGGCCCAGATCTGCAGCATCTCGGCGTCGAGGACGAACTTCTCGTACGAGGCGGTGAGCCCCGACTCCAGCCACCCGGCCGCGTGGATCACCATGTTGGCGCCCCCCATCAGCGCCCCCATGGCGTTGATCATCGTCTCGTACCCCGCCTGGGCGTCGGGGGCGTTGCTCGTGTTGACCGCCGACGACCGCCATGGGAGGTCGAGGTGGCGGGCGAGCTGGCCGGAGGCGATGGCCGCCTTGACGGCTTCGGGCGTGCCGAAGGCCGGCGAGCCGGAGCGCATGTCCACGTTGGACGTGAAGCCGCCGTACATGACCGGTGATCCCGGCCTGACGAACTGGGTGAGGGCGATTCCGGCCAGCGCCTCGGCGTGCTGGAGTGTCAGCGCCCCGGCCAGCGACACCGGTGCCATGGCGCCCGCCAGCGTGAAGGGAGTGATCACCGACAGCTGATTCGCCTCGGCGAATTGGATCATGCCGAGGCACATCGGGATGTCGAGCTGCCGTGGCGAGTTGGTGTTGATCACCGTGTACACGACCGGCTGCTCCTGGAACGAGTCCTCGTCGAGGCGATGCACGATCCGGATCTCCTCGAAGGTGTCCGTGACCTGGCCTCGGCCCCGGGAGTACACGAACGGGATCTTGTCGCTCTCGGTGAGCTGGGCATGAACGACCCGGAGGTGGCGGTCATTCATCGGGAGATCCTGTGGCTCCACGGCCGGGCTGAGGATGTGCAGGACGTCGAAGTGTTGGGCGAGGCGGGTGAGGTTGCGGTAATCCGCCAGCGTCCCGTTGCGCTTGCCGCCGTCGAGATCGTGGATGTGCGGCGGCCCCCCGACGTTGACGAACGCCAGGTTTCTGCCCCCCAGGGTCACGTTGCGATCCGGGTTGCGGGCGATCATGTCGATGGTCGAGGGCGCCGAGCTCACCGCGTCTTCGACGGCCTCGGGGTCGAGGCGCACCATGAGGCTGTCCTCGTCGACGGCGGCCCCGGCGGCTCGGAAGCGCTCACGAGCCTCCGGCAGGAGCACGCGGACTCCCTCCTCGGCGAGCAGCGACAGCGCCGAGCCGTGGATGCGATGGACGGCGTCGTCGTCGAGCACCCGCAGCGGCTCGAAGGGGTTCACCAGTCGCCGGTAGTACGAGCGGTCTGCGGCCGGTCGGACCGCCTGGGCCCGGCGCCTCCGGCGCGTGCGCTCGGCCCGCTCGCTCGATCGTTCGCGTTCCACTCCACCTCCTCGGCCGA
This sequence comes from Acidimicrobiia bacterium, assembly GCA_052032125.1. Lineage (GTDB taxonomy): Bacteria > Actinomycetota > Acidimicrobiia > Spongiisociales > Spongiisociaceae > JBPEXB01. The sequence goes on along the minus strand of JBPEXB010000465.1, from coordinate 4,770 downwards.
GCCTACGGCCACCGGCCCGATCGTTCGACGGCCAGGAAATACCAACACCGACCAGCACATTCGCCGGGTTCGGTAAAGCTACGCTCCGTCCATGTCGACATTGTCGAGTATGCGACAGGCGGAAGCTCGCGTGCTCCAGCTGGCTCCCGACGAGGCGGTCCCTCGTCGTCCGTTCACCTCGCCGGCGCTCTACCAGCGCGACATCGCCATCATGACCGACATGCTCGAGGACCTGCGGGCACTGCAGGCCGCTGCCGCCGCCGGCACTCGCTCGATCGAGCCGTACCGCCGCATCTCGTGGAAGACCCACGGCTACAAGCGCCGGGTCATCATCTGCAATCCCGAGCGCCTCGAGCAGCGCCGCGACCTGTGCGCGGTCGGGTTCTTCGGTGAACGACGGAAGGGCCTCGACGCCCGCGCCCTCGAGCGAGCCAATGACCAGATCGTCAAGGAGTTCGAGAGCTACCCGGGCATTCTCAGCTACTCGTCGTTCGAGTTGCCGGGCGCTCGGTGGGCCAACCTCGTCCTGCACGACGAGCCGGAGGTCGCCCAGCAGTGGAGAGGCAGCGCTCGGCACGCCAAGGCCGTGACCGAGCTGTCGCCGATCTACTACCGCAACGTCCGCATCCACAACGCCCGCATCCCGGGCGGCCTGCCGGGGGGGCGGTGGGCGGTGATCCACCGCACCAAGTACTGGGACTACCGCGCCAAGACCGTCTGGCACGCAATCCGCGAACTGCACGAGCCCATCACCGGATAGACCAAAGCCGCCGGGCGCTGCGCCGGCACCGGCATAATCCAGGCATGCGCACCTTCGCGGCCCCGACCGGCTACACCTGGGTGGACGTCCGTTCCGACGACGGAGAGGCGCAACTCGAGCAGGCGCTCGAGGACGTGGGGGCCGAGCGCAACGCCGTCACCCTGATGCTGCGAGATCACGGGCTGCCGACGATGCGGGAAGTGGGAGATGCCTGCCTCTTCGTGATGCACGGGGTCACGGCGGACGAGTCCGGCATCACCACCACCGAACTCGACTGCTTGCTCGGCGACGGCTGGGTGCTCACCTATTGCGAGACCGACCTCCCGGGCGTGGACTACCTGTGGCAATCGTGGACGGCCGATGCCGCCAACCCCGACACCCCGACCACGTCGGCCGACGTGGTCGCCGGTCTCTACGAAGTGGGGGTGCGGCGATACGTCCCGGTCGTGCAGGCGCTCGTCCAGTCGGGAGACGAGCTGGCCCTCGAGGCGATCGAAGGCCGGCGTCATGTCGTGGGTGACGTGCTGCCGCTGCTGGCGACGGAGGTGCGCCTGCGGTCGGCGCTGCGAGCCCAGCGCGTCGTGGTCGAGGAGATGCTCGTCCGCACCGACGACGAGGCCCGCACCAACCGCCTCGTCGCCATCCGTGAGCTGCACACCATCCTCATCGAGGAGCTGGCCCTGGCCCGCACCATCCTCACCGACGCCCTGGATGCCTACCGCGGCGCCGTGGCCGACAAGACGGCGGAGATCACGCGCCTGCTGACCATCTATGCGGCGCTGGTGCTGCCGCTGAGCCTGGTGGCGGGGGTCTGGGGGATGAACGTGGCCGGCCTCCCGTTCGAGAACTGGGAGAACGGCTTCGTCGGTGTGCTGGTGGTCATGGCCGTCGTCGCGGCACTGTCGTGGGTGGCCTTCCAGCGGTACGGGTTCGTCTCGGTGCGCCTCGCCAGGACCTCGCTGCGGACCGCCGGGCGACTCGTGGGTGCTGCGCTGCTGCCGGTGGAGCGGGTCATCCTGGGCCGCAACATCCTGCTCCGCGATCAGGACTGAGCGAGCCGCGCCTCCACGAGCGCCAGGATGGCGCCCGGCGCCACCCCAAGCCGCGATCCGGTCTGCACGAGCTCATCGACCAGGTCGGAGAGGCCCAGCGCCGCCACGTCGAGTCCCTCCACCACCCGTGTGCCGCGCCCGACCCGCGAGGTCACGATGCCGAGGTCGGCCAGCTGCCGGTAGGCCCGCTGGACGGTCTCGAGGTTGACGTCGAGCGTCGCCGCCAGCTCGCGCCCGGCCGGGAGCCGTTCGCCAGGGAGCAACGAGCCATCGAGCAGCGCACGCTGGACCGCATCGACGATCTGGAGGTAGAGCGGTCGGTCGGCGCTCAGGTCGATGGTGAGGATCATCGCCGGTCGAGGAGCGTCGAGACCACGGCGGCGGGCTCCTCCGGATGGTCGAGCGAGACCCGGAGCCGGGCGCCGTCGGTTCGCTCGAGCACCAGCGCCGCGCCGGACCGGGTGATGACCGCCGTCTCGCCCGAGAGGCCCTGGCGGATGCCCCAGCCGCCGAACTCGCCCGCTCGAACCAGCCCGGCCTCGGCGGACACGATGCTCTCCAGCGGGATCGTCACCCGAGGGAATCCGAAGGCGGCGCCTCTGACCGACACCCCTGCGGGCCCGACGGACACCCGGTAGCGGGTCGAGGCGATCAGCAGCGCCACCACCGGCCCGAAGATGAGGAGCAGCCACCAACCGGCGGCCCACGAGACGGCCAACCCGAGAAGCGCCACCGCCGCGACGAGTACGGGGAGCACACCCGCCGGGGGAGTCGAGCCGATCCACACCGCGGTGTGGCCGTGCTCCACCGGGTGGCGCGGCGCCGAGGCGGGCGCTCGGTCGGCCGTGCGGGGGACCGCCGCCGCCGGACCGGCCGCCCAGGCAGCCAGCCCCCATCCGATCAGCCCGGCGCCGAGCGCCATCGGGATGGCCCAGCCGGGAAGCGCCGGCGGCTCGACGGCGTCCACGTGGACGAGACCGGTCGCCACCCCGAGCGCGCCGATCAGCCAGATCACGCCGTTCGGGAGCCCGTAGACATTGCGCAGCCCGATCACCGAAGGCGACCGGACGGCCGCGGCGATGGCTGCGATGAGGCCTCCGGCCAGCAGCCCGACGGCCCCGAAGAGCCACGGGAGGTCGGATGCGTCGCTGAAGCCATCCGCCACCCCGTCCGCCCCCCAATGGGTGGCGACGACATCGGGAAGGCGCGGCTGAATGGACACGAGGAAGACGATCAACACCGCCAGCGAGACGGCCGGCAGGAGGAACAGAGCAGTGGTTCGACGTTGCATGCCGACAGCATATTGAATGGATTGGACCGGGTCAATCCCGCTTATTCGGAAACCACGTCCGGATGGGAGTGGCGCCTCCACGCCTGGAACCCGCCGATGAGATCGGTGGCGCGAGGGAGGTCCAGACGGTGCAGCTCGGCGGCGGCCAGGCTCGATGCGTATCCCTCGTCGCAGAACAGGATCACCCGGCTGGACTCGTCGAGGTCGAGTTGCCGGGCGTCACTGGAAGGAGCCAGCCGCCAGAGGAGCACGTTGCGATCGATGATGAGCGCGCCCGGGATCTCGCCGTCGCGGTCGCGCAGCTCGACCGGACGGATGTCCACCAGCACCGCCCCGTCGGCCAGCTCCTGGTCGAGGCGCTCGACGGGCACCCGTTCGAGCCGTTGCCTGGTGCTCTCCAACAGTTCGTCGATCGTCATGCCCCCAAGCCTACGACGATGCACTCGCCGCTCACGCGGCGCGCTTGTAGGCACCCGGCCGGGTGCCCATCACCCGGACGAAGGCATTGCTGAAGGCTGCCTCCGTCGCATAGCCCACCCGGCGTGCCGCCGCCGCCACGGAGCAGCCCTCGTCGCGGAGCAGTCGGGCGGCCAGGTGGACGCGCCAGCGGGTGAGGTACTCGGCGGGTGGCTCACCCACGGCACGCCGGAAGCGTTGATGGAAGCTCGAGCGTGACAGTCCGACCGCCCTGGCGAGCTCCTCGACCGTCCAACCGTGCTCCGGCCGGCGGTGGATCAGACCCAGCGCCTCGGCGACGATCGGGTCGCGCAGGCCTCCCAACCATCCTCCTTCGCCCTCGTCGAGCGTGGTGATGTAGTTGCGGAGGACGTAGACCACCAGCACGTCGGTGAGGCGGGCGATGACGGCCTCGGAGCCCGGCACGTGCGAGTCCACCTCGTCGGCGATCATCCGGATGAGGTCCTCGATCACCCGAGCCGACCGCCCGTCCGCGGTCGCCCGCACCGGGATGAGGCGGGGCAGCACCGACAGCACCGGATGCGCACCCGGCGGGTCGAAGTCGACGGTCCCGCAGATGAGTGAGGTGTGCGATCCGGTGCCCTCGACCACCAGCTGCCCCATGCCGGTGCCATCGACCGTCGACAGCTCGGCGATGGGCCGGGTGAGGCGTCCCGGCTCGTCCGTCATGAGGTGGTCGTCGCCGAAGGGCATGAGCACGACGTCGCCTCGCTCCAACTCGACCGCCGGTCCCCCGGCGGCCAGCTGCGCCCAGGCCCGCCCGGACACGACGGCGTGGAACATGCCGGTGCCGGAGGTCCCCGAGGCCACCCCCCACGGGGCGGCGAGGGAGGCGCGCGAGAAGATGGCGCCCCGCATGCGAATCGAGTCGAGGATGTCCGTGAGTGCGTCGGTCATGCGATGTGTCGGACGTTTCGATAAGGAAATCGGCTGATCCACTATGGGATCGTGTGCTTGTTCAGCATACGCTCACTCGTGAGAGCGAGTCAATGGAGGCATCTCGTGAACCCTTGGATCCCCACGGTGGCCAACTTCTTCTTCCCCGGCCTCGGCTACCTGCTGGCCGGGATCAAACGAGGGCTGGCGGTCCTCTGGCTGGTCGGCGTGATCGGATTGACCTATGTCGAATTCGGCATCCGCGAGCCGGAGCCGACGCTCTACACGATCATGTTCGTGAGCGTGCTGCTGAT
>JBPEXB010000464.1:0-4087 GCA_052032125.1 Acidimicrobiia bacterium | reverse complement strand
CTCGCGGGCCTTGTCGGGAGTGACACCCTCGACGAACTCGTAGTTGACCTGGATGGCGGGTGCCCCTCCGCACGAGCCGATGCACTCGACGTGCTCGGGTGAGATCAATCCCTCGTCATCGGTCTGGCCGTGCGGAACCCCCGCCTCGTCCTCGACAGCGTGCATCACATCGTCCGCTCCGAGGAGCCAGCAGCTGATCGACGTGCACACCGACACGAGGTACTTCCCGACCGGCTCCCGCTTGTACATGGTGTAGAAGCTGGCGACCGACGAGACCTGGGCCGGCGTGAGCTCGACGAGCTCGGCCACCTTGCGCATCCCGTCCTCGGTGAGGTGCCCGTCCTCCCGCATGGCGATGTACAGCAGCGGCATCACCGCCGACCGCTTCTCGGGGTATTGCTGAAGCAGCCGAGCAGCCAGCTGCTCGGCTTCCTGGCTCCACTCGGTGCTCATACGAGCACCTCGGGCGAGTACTGAGTACCAAGTACTGAGTACTGAGTACCCCGATGAGCCACGAAGTGGCTCATCGGTCGACGTCTCCCATCACGGGGTCCAGCGAGGCGATGCTCGCCACCGTGTCGGCCACGAGGCTGTCGGCCATCATGATGGGCAGCGCCTGCAGGTTGGCGAAGGACGGCGCCCGGGTGTGCATCCGCAGCGGCTGGGCGCTGCCGTCGGAAACCAGGTAGCAGCCCAGCTCGCCGCGAGGCGACTCGACGGCGACATACGTCTCGCCCTCCGGCACCTTGAAGCCTTCGGTGTAGATCTTGAAGTGGTGGATCAGCGCTTCCATCGACTCGTCGATGCGTGCCCGCGGCGGTGGCGAGATCTTGCGGTCCTCGGTCTTGTAGTCGCCCGACGGCATGGTGTTGGCGACCTGCTCGACGATGCGGAGCGACTGGATCATCTCGCCGATCCGGACCCGGTACCGGTCGTAGACGTCTCCTTCTACGCCGGTGACGACGTCGAAGTCATAGTTCTCGATGCCCGAGTACGGCTGGGTCTTGCGCAGGTCCCAGTCGGATCCCGTGGCCCGCAGCGTCGGGCCGGTGATGCCGTAGGCCAGGCACTCCTCGCGGGTGATGATGCCGATGCCCTGGGTGCGACCCTTCCAGATCGCGTTCTCCTTCAGCAGATCCTCGTAGTCGGCGATGCCGACGGGGATGCGCTCGAGGATCTCGGCGACGTCGTCCTCCCAGCCATCGGGCAGGTCGGCGGCCACCCCGCCGGGACGGATGTAGTTGTGGTTCATGCGCAGCCCGGTGGTCTTCTCGAAGAAGGCCAGGAGCAGTTCGCGCTCTCGGAAGCCGTACATCATCATCGACAGCGCCCCGATGTCCATGCCGTTGGTGGCGGTGGCGACGAGATGGCTCGAGATCCGATTCAGCTCCGTCATGAGGATGCGGATGGCGTCGGCCCGCGGCGGGAGCTCGATGCCCAGCAGCTTCTCAACCGCCAGCGCGAAGCACAGCTCGTTGTGGAGCGGCGCCAGATAATCCATGCGGGTGACGTTGGTGCCGCCCTGGAGATAGGTCAGCGTCTCGGCCGTCTTCTCCATGCCGGTGTGCAGGTAGCCGATGATCGGCTTCACCCGGCGGACGATCTCGCCCTCCAGCTCCAGGTTGAGACGCAACACCCCGTGGGTCGACGGGTGCTGAGGGCCCATGTTCACGATCATGCGCTCGTCGTCGGCGACCGAGTCGTCGATGACGAAGTCGTCGACCACCCGAGTGCCGCGCTGTTCGATGGATCGACCCTCCGACTCCTCGCGCTCCATCTCCTGAGCACCCTCGTCGGTGCCGGCGATCATCCACTCGGGCTCCTCGGTGCCCGCCACCCACAGGTCGGTCTTGCGCGTGTCTGCCATCACTGCACCTGGTGAGCTTCTTTGAACTGCACCGGCACCGCCCCGACCGCGAAGTCCTTGCGGAGGGGATGGCCGTTCCAGTCGTCGGGCATGAGGATGCGGGTCAGGTCCGGATGGCCTTCGAAGGTGATGCCGAACATGTCGTACACCTCCCGCTCGAAGAAGTTGGTCCCCGGGTACACGGGCACCAGGGTCGGCACGCTCGGGTCGGCGGCCGGCACGGCAGCGAGCAGGCGCAGCCGGCGGTTGTGCTCGTGCGACAGCAGGCTCACGACCACGTCGAAGCGAATGCGCCGGTCGCGGTGGAAGTCGACGGCGGTGACGTCCACGCACATCTCGAAGCCGGCGTCCCGGGCGGCCTGGGCGGCGGCGGCCAGGTCGGCCTTGTCGACCCGCAGCACGTCGTCGCCCAGCGAGTCGGACGCCACGGCGCTCTCCACCGCCTCGGCGATCGACCGCAAGATCGGGTCGGCCGGCAGTTCCCGGGTGGGGGCCTCGGCGGCGTCGTCCACCTGCGGGGCGTCCTCGGCGCCCACGTCTCGGGTCTCCTCGGTCATCAGCGGGCCAGCTCCCCGGTCATGACCTTGTCCTGCAGCGTCAGGATGCCGTGCATGAGCGACTGTGGTCCCGGGGGGCAGCCCGGCACGTAGACGTCGACCGGCACGATCTGGTCGACACCTTGCACGAGGGCGTAGTTGTTGAACATGCCGCCCGTCGATGCACAGGCGCCCATCGAGATGACCCACTTGGGGTCGGCCATCTGGTCGTAGACCTGGCGGAGGACCGGGGCCATCTTCTGCGAGACCCGCCCGGCGACCACCATCAGGTCGGCCTGACGGGGCGAGGCTCGGAACACCTCCATGCCGAAGCGGGCGAGGTCGTGGTGAGCGGTGCCCGTCGCCATCATCTCGATGGCGCAGCAGGCCAGCCCGAACGTGGCCGGCCACATCGACTGTGTCTGTGCCCAGCGCACTGCGGTGCCGAGGGTGGTCATCAACAGGTTGGGAGGCGTCGAGAGCCTGGCCATCAGGCAGCTTCCTCCTGGATCACTGCCTCGGTGCGGTAGCGGGCCCGGCGTGGCTCGTTCCAGTCGAGCGCTCCCCGCTTCCAGACGTAGGAGAGCGTCTCGACGATGAGCAGGGTGAAGATCGCCACGGCGCCGACGCCGAACCAGCCGAGATCACGGAAGACCGACGCCCAGGCGAACAGGAAGATGATCTCGACGTCGAAGATGACGAAGAGGATCGCCACCAGATAGAACTTGACCGGGAACCGGTTGAGCGGCTCTTCCTCGGTCACGATCCCGCACTCGTACGGGGCCAGTTTCTCGGGGGTGGGACGCTTGTAGGAGATGAAGTAGGAAACGACGAGCGACACGCCGGCGAAGGCGGCCGCCAGCACGAACATCACGACGATCGGCAGGTAGTCCGACAGCTCCACGTTTCCCCTTCCTGCGGGGTCAGCCTAGGAAGGCGTGGCGCACCTGCCAATTCAGTGGAGAGCCTGGTCGCGGCCCTTCGGAGACGCCGGATTTGGCGCCTCAGACGAGCACTAATCTGCCTCTGATGAAGCCGGTCATCCCGAACGCGACCGTCGAGCGGCTGCCCCGGTACCTACGAGCACTCGAGCAGCTCCCCCGCCACCAGACGACCGTGTCGTCGACCGAGGTCGCTCGCCTCAGCGGCGTCAACTCGGCCAAGGTGCGCAAGGACCTCTCGTTCCTCGGGTCGTACGGCGTGCGCGGCGTCGGCTACAACGTGGTCGATCTGGCGGGCCAGATCCGCCGCGAGCTCGGCATCAGCGAGGACCGCCGGATCATCGTGGTCGGGGTCGGCAACCTGGGATCGGCGCTGGCCGCCTACGGCGGCTTCGAGAATCGCGGCTTCGAGATCGTCGGTCTGTACGACGCCGACCCGGCCAAGATCGGCACCACCATTCAGGACCACGTCGTGCGTCCGGTGGCCGACCTGACCGACGACGTCGCCAGCGGCGACGTGACCGTGGCCATCATCGCCACCCCGGCCACGGTCGCTCAAGAGGTGGCCAACTTGTTGGTCGCCAGCGGTGTCCCCGCCATCCTCAACTTCGCCCCTGCGGTGCTGAAGGTGCCCACCGGCGTCGCGGTCCGCCAGGTCGACCTGGCCACCGAGCTGCAGATCCTCAGCTTCTACATGGGCGCCGACCACAGCGCAGCAGGCTGAGGGGGCTCAGCGCACCGGG
>JBPEXB010000463.1:0-1750 GCA_052032125.1 Acidimicrobiia bacterium | reverse complement strand
CCCGGGCGCCCGGACCGAGATCGTCCTCGCCGACCTCGGGAGTCAGGCGGCCGTGCGGCGTGGCGTCGACGAGGTCGCCGGCCGCATCGACCACCTCGACCTGCTGGTGAACAACGCGGCGCTGACGATCCGCAAGCGCAGCGAGACCGACGAGGGCCTCGACACGATGCTCGCGGTCAACCACCTCGGCCCGTTCCTGCTCACCAACCTCCTACTCCCGTTGCTGGAGGCCGCCCCGTCAGCGCGCATCGTCACGGTGGCGAGCGACGCCCACAAGTTCGGTCGACTCGACCTCGACGACCTGCAGGCCACCCGTGGCTACGGCTTCTTCGGCATGCCCCGCTACGGCGAGACGAAGCTGATGAACATCCTCTTCACCCGCGAGCTCGCTCGTCGCCTGAGCGGCACCGAGATCACGGCAAACTGCCTCCACCCGGGTGCGGTCCGGACCAACCTCGGCGACCCGCCGGCGATCGTGCGGGCGATCGTCGGGCTGTTCTTCCTGTCGCCCGAGAAGGGTGCGGCGACCTCGCTCGCCGCAGCGCTCGATCCCGCGTTCGCCGACGTCACCGGCAGCTACTTCGTGAAGGAGCGGCCCGCCGACGACCGGCTCGCGAGCCGGGCGAAGGACGACGAGGCCGCCGCCGCATTGTGGGATCGGTCGGCCGAGCTGGTGGAATTGCCCTGATGCGGGTGATCGGCAGCGGGTTCGGGCGTACGGGCACGCTCTCCACGAAATTCGCCCTCGAGGCGCTCGGCTTCGGCCCCTGCCACCACATGGAGGAGGTCGTCCGCCATCCGCGGCACGGACGCGAGTGGGTCCGCATCGCCCGCGGCGGCACACCCGACTGGCGTGCCCTGTTCGCCGGCTACGACGCAGCCGTCGACTTCCCGGCCGCCGTCGTCTGGAAGGACCTGCTCGCCGAGTGGCCCGACGCCAAGGTGCTGCACACGGTGCGAGATCCCGAGCGTTGGTACGACTCGACGGCGTCGACGATCTTCCGCTCCCCCGACTTCGTCGCCGGGTGGCTCCGACGGTTCACGCCGGCCGGCTACCCGGTCGAGGTCGCGACCCGCATGGTCTGGGACGGCATCTTCGACGGCCGCTTCGCCGACCGGGACCACGCCATCTCGGTCTATGAAGCGTGGACCCAGGACGTGATCGACACGGTGCCGGCCGACCGACTCCTGGTGTTCGAGGTGCGCGACGGCTGGGAACCGCTGTGCGAGTTCCTCGAGGTCCCCGTGCCCGAGGAGCCGTTCCCCAACGTGAACGACAAGGCGATGATCCTGCGCCGCCTCCGGTTGGTTCAGTGGGCGGGGCGGATCATCCCTGCTGCGGCTGCATCGGCAGCCGCCTTCGCGGTCCAGCGGCGCTTGGGCACCAGGACCAACACGGCCACCGACGCCATCACGAGGCCGTAGAGGACCAACGGCAGCTCGGCACGGAGCACGCCGTAGCCGCCCCACACGATCCCGTCGAGGCCACAGACGACGTAGGTGCCGCCGGCGAGTGCGGTGAGATCGGTCCCGCGCCACGCCAGCGCGACCTGCGGGACGAACTGCACGGCGACGGTGAGGGCGAGCACGGTGCCGAGCACGGTCCAGCCGAACGTCGCAGCCGTGGCGGCGATCGCGGCCGTCGAGAAGATCGCGGTCCCGACACCCGACCGGTTGCCCCGCTGCACCAGCAGGCCGGCGATGGTCGCGTAGCCGACGACGTAGGCGAGGGAGAGGACGGCGACGGGCA
>JBPEXB010000462.1:0-3903 GCA_052032125.1 Acidimicrobiia bacterium | reverse complement strand
CGGTCACGTCGCACCACCCGGTGGTGCGCATCCAGGACCAGCTGGTCTGCGGACAGCGCCGCTGCGATACCCGACGGTGTGATCTGAAGTCGGTCGACCTCTGCCAGCGGCGTCGGGTCGTAACGCCGTGGCTCATCGGTGGGCCGCAGGATCAAGGATGACGTCTGCACCTGCAGCTTCTCGATCGTTCCCAGCGAACGAAACCCACGCGGGAGGGCATGCCCGCATGTCTCGCTCCCGCTGCGTCTCTGCTCCCTGATCGTCATGCACCGAGCGTATGGAGGCACCGGTGCTGCGCCACCGGCCCGACCAAGATCCGACAATCTCGCTCGACATCCCGATACTGGCCGGCTCCGTACCCTGGGTGTATGCCCGAGGGACACATCATCCACCGTCTCGCCCGCCGACAGGGTGACCTGCTGGCCGGCGAGCACATCGCCGTCACGTCGCCGCAGGGGCGATTCGCAGTCGGGGCGGCCACGCTGGATGGCCGCCGCCTCGAAGCGATCGAGGCCCTCGGGAAGCACTTGTTCTATCGCTGGTCGGGCGATGAGTCGATGCATGTCCACCTCGGCCTGTTCGGCCGCTTCCGCACCCATCGGTCCGACCCGCCTCCACCGACCGACGGCACCCGCCTCGCCATGCACTCCGACGACGCGGTGGTCTATCTCTCCGGGCCCACGATCTGCGAGCTGATCGACCCCGATGCCGAGGCGCAACTGCGAGCCAGAATCGGCCCTGACCCGCTGGTGCCGGGCACCGACCCCGCCCCGTTCTACGAATCCCTCGGGCGCCGCCGGATCCCGGTGGGCGCCGCCCTGCTCGACCAGAAGGTGATCGCCGGGATCGGAAACGTCTACCGAGCCGAGATCCTGTTCCTGGCCGGAATCGATCCGAGGACACCGTCCCATGAGGTCGACGCCGACGGCGCCGAGGCGCTCTGGCAGCTGGCGGTGAGCGAACTGCGAGCCGGCGAGCGGGCCGGTCGCATCATCACCGTGCGGCCGGAGGACGTCGGGGCCCGGCGCCGCTCCGACCTGCCCCGGCGTCAACGGCTCTACGTCTACAAGCGGGCCGGCGAGCCGTGTCGCCGGTGCCAGACACCGATCGTCATGGGCGAGCTGGCCGGTCGATCGATCTGGCACTGCCCGACCTGTCAGCCCGGCTGACGGGTCAGCTGCTCTCGTTGAGGGTCACACACACGGCGTCGAGTTCCGAACCGCCGAACCCGAAGCATTCGCCCACCGAGATCGCCGAGGCGCCCGTCACCCACATGGCATTGCGGATCTGCATGTCGCCCATGTCCGTCATCGACTCGCTCACCGACCAGTCGCGGCCATCCGACGCAACCCAGTCCTTGTAGAAGTCGACGATCTCCACGTAGCGGCTTCTGGGGAACTCGACGGCTGCGAAGACATAGGAGTCCTGGGTGCCGGCCGTCGTCACGACGCCGCCGCCCGGGAGCGGGAAGGTCAACCCGGCAGGCACGTCGAGATCGCCACCGATGGCAAATGCACCGTCCTCATTGGAGAACGACATCGCCACCGAATCGTCCGTGAACTCCACGTCGACGTCGCCGGCGCCTTGCGACTCCGCGATCCGCTCGGCCGCCTCCTCGATCCCACCGCCGCATGCCACCGTCGTGAGCAGCACCACCACCGCCATCGCCATCCTGCGCATCCCGAGCCTCCATTCTTCGTCACCCGCACGGCGCGGTGCCGGGGGCGACGATCAGGATGTGCGCCCGCCGCAAAACCCCCGCAAAACAGTGGGGAACGGGCCCCGACGCCTCGGCGGCGAGTCTGAGCATGCGAAGCATCGACCGGGCGCGTGCCATATCCTGCGTTCATGGACCTCGATCGCACCACCCTCCGCAAGGAGATCAACGAGCTCTACGCCCGCGACCACGACGCGCTCGGTGACGAGGGCACGTACCGGATGCTCGACGAGGCACGGCGCTGGGACCTTTCGGAGACCCTCGGCGGCGGTGGGGTGATCGCATTCGCGCACGTGAGCGTCGCGGACTGCGGACTGCACGTGGCGGCGGCGGTCAATGCGGCGCTGGACACCGGGGCCGACACCGTCCTGGCGATCAGCGTCCTGCACGCGTTCACAGAGGAGATGGAGCTCGCCCGGCGGGCCGTGGCGGCGGGTGGCCCGCCTGCCGACCACCCGACCTGGGGCATCCAGGGCCCGGGACTGGACTTCCGTGGTGAGTGGGAGGGTGACCACGCCATGCGCAGCCTCCGCCACTTCTGGGAGGCGGAGACCCGCCGGCGCGGCATCACCGACCGCCGGCTGGTGGAGCGTTACCCGTACCTGGCGGGCGGAAAGCCCGGGGACCTGCCGAACATCGACGAGACCGCTCGGCTCGCCGAGGACGCGGTGATCGTCACGACCGGCGACCAGTTCCATCACGGCATCGCCTACGGGACCCCGCCCGAGGAGGCGCTCGAGCCTGAGCCTGACGGGCTGGCGGCGGCCCGGGAGAGCATGGAGCAGGGCATCGCCCTGGTCGACGCCGGCGATCACTGGGGTTACAACCAGCACTGCGTCACCGCCAAGAGCGACGATCGCGACGCTGCCCAGCTCTACCGATACCTGCGCGGACCGCTCCAGGGAAGGCTGATCGAGATCGGCTGGTCGGACTCGACCGAGTTGTACGGGACCCCGGCGCCGACGTGGGCGGCAGGCGGGTTCATCGCCTTCGAGCGAGTGGCCTGAGCTCAGCCCTTCTTGCGGCGTTTGGCCCCGGCGCCGCCGCTGCCCAGGAACGTCCCGGCGCCCAGGACGAACCCGAAGTCGTACCACCCGCCGGTGTTGTGGACTTCGTACACGCTCACGTTCTCGGTGAACAACGAGATGACGAACGTGAACGGGACGATGATCCCGTGCCACAGGCCGCTGAAGAACCCGGCAACGTCGCCGTCGGACGCCGGTACGTCCACCGCCGGGTTGGGACCCGCCGCACAGGCGGTGAACACCAGCACCGTGGTGGCGACGATCGCCATCAGCACGAGCCGGCGCAGTCTCACGCCGCCCGCTCCATGACGAGGAACTCGTCGATGTTGAGGAAGCCGGCCGGCCGCTTTGTCTCATCGGGCAGGCGTGCCCAGGCCTCATCGGAGCCCACCACCCGCGGCGAACGGAGGTCGATCGTCGTTCCGTCGATGCTCAGCGAGGCCGAGCCGGAGGCGAGGATGTTCTGCACCCAATCCGACTCCGAGCCGTAGACCAGGATGAACAGGAACCCGTCGTCGACCTCGTGCGCGTCGAGCGGCGTCCGGTAGGTCGCTCCCGTGGAGCGGCCGGTGTGGGTGAGCACGGGCCGCGTGCCCTTGGCCAGCTCCCGCTTGTTGAACGTGTGTTTGTTGAGGGTGGCGAACCACCGGGGCATCGGCATCAGCGGTCCTGCCCTCCGGGTACGACCACGATCACCTTCTTGCCCCGAGCATGGCCCTCGCCCTGCCGGCGCATGGCCTCGGGAACCTGGTCGAGAGAGAAGGTTTCCTCGATCACGGGATCGATCGCTCCTGACCCCAGCATCCCGCCCAGGACCTCGAGGTCCTCGGCTCTGGCCCTCGCCAGCATCGTGCCGTAGCTGCGGGAGCCGAAGCGCGAGCGGACGAACATGGCCGCCATCTTGGCGAGCAGGCCCAGGCTCGTCTTCTTCTCGGACCCGACGGCGACGTAGATCCCCTCGTCACGCAGCAACGAGCGGACGTCGCCCAACGACCAACCACCGGCGGCGTCGAGGATGACGTCGTAGGTCGTTCCCTTGGTGCGAACGTCCTCGGTCGTGTAGTCCACGACGTGATCGGCGCCGATCGAGCGCACCAGGTCGACGTTGCGCGCACTGCAGACGCCCGTCACCTCGGCACCCATGGCCTTGGCGATCTGCAC
>JBPEXB010000461.1:0-4791 GCA_052032125.1 Acidimicrobiia bacterium | reverse complement strand
GTACCTCTTCGGGCTCGGCATGAGCGACCTGCTCTTCCAGAAGATCGTCGGGACCCCGATCCCGGTGAGGCAGCTGCCCCGGATAGAGATCCCGCTCCTGGCCGACATCCCGATCATCGGCGAGATCTTCTTCCAGCAGCGGGCCGTGGTCTACCTCGCCTTCGCGCTGGTGCCCATCTCCATCTACGTGATCAACCGCACCACGTTCGGGCTGAACGTCAGAGCCGTCGGTGAGAACCCCGGCGCCGCCGACTCTCTGGGTGTCAGCGTCGACCGCGTGCGGTACACGACGCTCACGATCGGCGGCGTGCTGGCGGGACTGGGTGGCGCCGGGCTGGTGCTGTCGCTCGGCGTGTTCCAGCAGAACTTCACGTCCGGCAAGGGCTTCATCGCCATCGCCCTGGTCTATTTCGGGGCGTGGCGGCCGCTCGGCGTGATGGCGGGAGCGCTGCTCTTCGGGCTGGTCGAGTCGACGGTCACTGCTCTCAAGACGGCGGAAGTGATCCCGCTCGAGTACCAGGACCTGGCCAACATGGCACCCGCCATCATCACGATCGTCGCACTGGTCGTCGTCGCCCAACGCTTCAAGCAACCGGCGGCACTCACCAAACCGTTCATTCGAGGAGCGGCCTGATCGCTCCAGGGGAGAAAGGGAACCACCCATGAGACGGACCTATCGGACCACGCTGGCGATCCTCGCATCGCTGGCACTCGTCGCCGCGGCATGTGGAGACGACGGTGGCGGGAGCGGCGAAGGCGGCGCCTTCCGCATCGCCATCGTGGCGCCCAGCGCCTCCAACGACGTCGCCTTCACCCAGAGCATCGTCGATGCCGTGAATGCGTTGGAGGGTGACTTCGAGGTCGACGTGACCGACGGCACGTTCGTGGTCGAAGAGGCCGCGGCAGCGATCCGTGACTACGCCTCGCAGGGCTACGACCTGGTGATCGGCCACGGCTCCCAATACGGCGCCTCGGTGGAGGAGATCGCCAAGGACTTCCCCGAGGTGGCCTTCGCCTGGGGCACCGCCTCTGACACCTTCGGCCTCCCCAACGTGTCGTCCTACACCGCCGCCGCCGATCAGGGTGGCTACGTGTTGGGCGTGATGGCCGCCTTGATGTCCAGTTCCGGCAACATCGGCGTCGTCGGGCCGATCGAGGTGGGTGACGCGGCGCTCTATGTGAACGGCTTCAAGAACGGCGCCGAGGCCAACGGTGCCAACGTGGCCGTGAACTACATCGGATCGTTCTCGGACGTGGCGCTGGCCTCCGAGGCCGCCGAGGCGCATGTGGCGGCGGGTGCCGACGTGATGACCGGCTCGGCCCAGATGGTGGTGGGAGCCGTCGGTGTGGCCCTCAGCAACGACGTGCTGTGGTTCGGCACCCAGGCCAACCAGACCAGCCTCGGTTCCGACATCGTCGTGGCCAGCCAGGTGTACCACTGGGAGGTGGTGCTCCAGGATCTGGTGGACGGGCTGTCGGACGGAGATCTCGGCGGCGAGGTCTACGAGATCACCCTCGAGAACGAGGGGCTCGTGATCGAGTACAACGACGGCTTCGACATCCCGGCCGACGTGCGGCAGGCGGCCGAGGACGCCATCGCCGGCATCTCGGACGGCTCACTGTCGACCGGCGCCTAGACGAATCACGGTGGGCGGGGCGTCAGCCCCGCCCACCACGACCGGGGGAACCATGACGGCACCGCTCCTCGAGATGCTGGGGATCACCAAGCGCTTTCCGGGTGTCTTGGCGAACGATCGCGTCGACTTCGACCTGTTGGCCGGCGAGGTGCACACGCTGCTCGGCGAGAACGGGGCCGGCAAGTCCACCCTGATGAAGATCCTCTATGGCCTGTACCGGCCCGACGAGGGGGAGATCCGGATCAACGGTGAGACGGTGTCCCTCGACCAGCCGAGCGACGCCATCGAGCACGGCATCGGCATGATCCACCAGCACTTTATGCTGGTCCCGTCGCTGACCGTCGCCGAGAACGTCGCCCTGGGCCTCCACCCTGGCGGGCTCGGGAAAGTGGACCTGGACGAGGTGGGCGACCTGATCCGGCGGCTGGCCGACGAGTACCGCCTGCGAGTCGACCCGGATGCCTATGTGTGGCAGCTGGCGGTGGGGGAGCGTCAGCGCGTCGAGATCATCAAAGCCCTGTCTCGTGACGCCACGCTGCTGGTGCTCGACGAGCCGACGGCGGTGCTGACACCCCAAGAGGTCGACGATCTCTTCGTGACGCTCCGCCAGATGCGAGCCGACGGCAAGGGGCTCATCTTCATCTCGCACAAGCTGCACGAAGTGCTGGCCATCAGCGACCGGATCACGGTGCTCCGCCACGGCCGGGTCACCGGTGACACCACGCCCCAGGAGTCGAGCCGCGAGGACCTCGCCAACATGATGGTGGGTCGCCAGGTGATGCTGGCGCCCGATCGGCCCGACGTGGAGGTCGGGGCGGCCCGCATGCGGGTGACGGAGCTGACGGTCAAGGGCGATCGCGACACCGTGGCGGTCGACCACCTCTCGCTCGAGGTCCGGTCGGGCGAGATCCTCGGCATCGCCGGCGTGTCGGGGAACGGCCAGCGAGAGCTGGCCGAGGCCATCGCAGGATTGCGGGAGATCGAGTCGGGGACCGTGGACATCGAGGGTGTCGAGATCGGCGGTGACCCCCATGCCGCTAGGGAGGCCGGCCTCTCCTACGTGCCGGAAGAGCGCATGCGCGACGGTGCGATCGGTGCGTTCTCCGTGTACGAGAACCTGATCCTGCTCAACCACACCGACGAGCGTTTCTCGCGCAACGGCTTCATGCGCTTTCCCGACATCCGGAGCCACGCCCAGGAGCTGGTGGATGATTTCACGGTCAAGACCCCGACCCTCACGACGCCGACCGGCAACCTGTCCGGTGGCAACATCCAGAAGCTGATCCTGGCGAGAGAGATCTCGGCCGATCCCCGCGTGCTGCTCGCTGCCCAGCCGACCCGGGGGGTGGACGTGGGCGCCGCCGAGTACATCCATCGCCGGCTCATCCGGCAGCGAGCGGAGGGCACGGCGATCCTGGTGATCAGCGAGGACCTCGACGAGGTGCTGGCACTGGCCGATCGGGTGGCGGTCATGTTCGAGGGCCGCATCATGGGCGTGGTCGACCCCGACACCAGCCGCGAGGAGATCGGACTGCTGATGGCGGGCGTCGAGCGACCCGCCTGACGTCACAGGTCGATGATGGCCCCGGCCGGGAAGCGCAGGTCGGCGTCGAACGTGACCCGGAATGCCTCGATGGCGCGGTCGGCCCATTCCGACCGGATGGCCACCGGGCTGCCTTCGAGGTGGAGCTCCACCGTGGAGTTGCTCACCGCCACCTTGACGGTGTCGATGGACTGGTCGAGCGTGCGATCGAGCGCGTCGGCCAGGTGGAGCAGCGTCACGATCCGTGCCACCCGCAGCCGGTCGTGGGCCGCCAGCGCTTCGTAGGGCTCGTAGGGAGTCTGCGGGTAGCCGCGCCGGTGGAACCGGACGACCGCGGCGAGCATCGCCACCTCGATCGGGTCGAAGCCGCGGAACTCCGAGTGCTCGATCAGGTACGACCCGTGACGGTGATAGGCATGGAACGCCACCCCCATGCCGATGGTGTGGAGGCGCGCTCCGTACCCCAGCAGCTCGCGCTCGTGGTCGCCCAGCCGGTGGAGGTCGGCGAGCTCCGTGAAGAGCTGGTCGGCCAGCCCGGCCACGTGGGCGTCGTGCACGCGATGCGGTGAGAACCGCTGTTCCATCCGGCTGACCGCCGCCGGGCGCAAGGCAGTCCCGGTGGGGATGTCCTCGATCCCGAACGAACGGAGGATGACCCCCTCGCGCAGGCCCCAATACGACATCGAGGTCTCGTCGATCCCCAACTCGTCGAGGATCGCTTCGACCACGACGGCGGCCGTCGGGATGGTGGCCGCTCGAGAGCGCTTCATGCCCGGCATCGCCAGGCGGCGCTGTGGCGACGACTGGACCAACAGCTCGGCGAGGGCGGCGACCTCGGCTCGCTCCACGACGAACTGGTTGAGCGTCTCCGGCTGCCAGCGGAGACGCTCGGGAGCGATGACCTGGGCGAGCGAGCGGTTCGGGCCGCCCACCGAGACGACGGCCGACAACGGGCGGCCCCTCACCTGATCGGCCACCGGCGCCAGCGTGCGCCGCACCCGGTTCTGCAGGAAGGACACGTCGTCGTCGGACAGCGGCTCGGCGCGCCCCGTCTCGGCCCACAGACGGCTGACGCCGAGGTCGACCGAGGCCGTCCACTCCACCGTGGTCTCGGTCCCGATCGCCAGCTCCAGGCTGCCGCCCCCCAGGTCCATGACGAGATGCGGCCCGGGCGGCATGGCGACGCTGGTGGCGGCGCCGAGGAACGCCAGCTCCGCCTCCTCGTGGCCGGTCAGCACCCGGATGGGCTCGCCGGTCGCAGCCGCCAGGGTGGCGACGACCTCGTCGTGGTTGGTCGCCTCACGGACCGCGGCGGTGGCGACCACGATGAGGCGGTCGGCGCCGGTGCGAGCGGCGAGGGTCGACAGGTGACGTCCGGCGGTGCCTGACCGCTCCAGCGCCGGTCCGGCGATGGCTCCGTGCTCGGCGACCACGCCACCGAGCTCGAGCATCTCACGATCGCGGAGCACCGGTGAGATCGTGCCGTCGTCGTCGACGTCGGCGACGAGCAGGCGGAAGGAGTTGCTCCCCAGGTCCAGGACGGCGACGCGCACCCAGCGACCGTAGCCGGAACGCGGGAGAGCGGGCCCGCTCGGGGCCCGCTCTCGGTCC
>JBPEXB010000460.1:0-1927 GCA_052032125.1 Acidimicrobiia bacterium | reverse complement strand
GCGCGACACTCTCCTCGACAGGGGAGTGGCCGTTCGCGCGGCTCGCTACTCCGCAGTCGGAGGCTCCGGCAACCTGGGTCGCGGTACCCGGTACCCGGTACCTGGTACCACCGGGCCGAAGGCCCGGTGCCCGGTCGCTACCCTCGACCAATGCCTGCGGCCACCTCGCGCGACACGCCTGAAACTGTTCTCCGCACCTACCTCACGCTGACGCTGCTCTCGACGTTGGCTGCGTCGTTCATCTGGGGGGTCAACACCCTGTTCCTGCTGGACGCCGGGTTGTCCAACACCCAGGCGTTCACGGTCAACGCCTTCTTCACGGCCGGCCAGGTGCTGTTCGAGATCCCGACCGGGGTGGTGGCCGACACCCGGGGTCGCAAGACGTCGTATCTGTGGGGCGCCGCCACCCTGCTCGTCTCGACGCTGCTCTACCTGCTGATGTGGTGGATCGAGGCGCCGCTGTGGGGGTGGGCCCTCTCGTCGATCCTGATCGGGCTGGGCTTCACGTTCTTCTCGGGCGCCGTCGAGGCCTGGCTGGTCGATGCGCTCGACGCCACCGGCCACGAGGGCGACCTCGACTCGGTGTTCGGGAAGGGCCAGATGGTCTCCGGGGTGGCGATGCTGACGGGCTCGGTCGCCGGAGGAGTGATCGCCCAGATCACCAACCTGGGTGTCCCGTACATCCTGCGGGCGGTCATGCTCGGTTCGGTCCTCGTCTTCGCCGCCATTCGCATGAAGGACCTCGGGTTCTCGCCCGAGCAGGGGTTGGGGCCCGTGGCCGAGGTGAAGAAGATCTGGAGCGGCGCCATCGACGCCGGCTTCCGCAACCCGGCCGTGCGCTGGATGATGCTCGCCTCGCCCTTCACGATGGGTGCCGGCGTGTTCGCCTTCTATGCCATGCAGCCGTATCTGCTGGAGTTGTACGGCGACGAGACCGCCTTCGGGATCGCCGGCTTGGCCGCCGCCATCGTGGCGGGCGCCCAGATCGCCGGGGGCGTGGTGGTGCCGTGGGTGCGGTCGATCTTCAACCTCCGCACCAGCGTGTTCCTGGTGGGCGGGTTGATCAGCACCGCCGCCCTGTTGCTCCTGGGGGCGACCAACTCGTTCTGGATGGCCATCGCACTGCTGGTGGTGTGGGCGCTGATGTTCTCGGCGATGATGCCGATCCGCCAGGGCTTCATCAATGGCTGCATCCCGTCCAAGCAGCGGGCCACCGTGCTCTCCTTCGACGCGCTGCTGGCCTCTTCCGGCGGCGTGGTCTCCCAGCCGCTGCTGGGTCGGGCGGCCGACGTCTGGAGTTACTCGACTGCCTACTTCTTCACGGCTGCGATCACGGCCGCATCGCTTCCGTTCTACCTCCTCACCCGGCGCGAGCGCTCGCCAGGGGATCCGATCATCGAGGTGCCACCGGAGGCGGAGACCGCCACCGCCTGAGCAGGGTTAATCGGACACCTCACGAGGCCCTGGTCGTTAGCGTTGATCTGCTGTGACGGCTCCCAGCTACCGCGCCACCCTCACGACGTATCTCGCGCCCCAACGACGCCGGGTCGCGTGGCTGGCGCTCGCCCTCCTCGGCTCCATCGGCCTGCAACTGGTGGTGCCGCTGGTGCTCAAGCGCTTCATCGACTCGGCGCTGGTGGGCGCAGCCATTGGCTCGCTGCTGGCGGCTGGGGTCGCCTACCTGATCGCCGGGGTTGTCAACCAGATCCTCTCGGCGACCGCCACCTACCTGGGGGCGCAGGTCGGGTGGGAGGCGACGAACCGGCTGCGCGAAGACCTGGCCGGCCACTTGCTCGGACTCGACATGGGCTTCCACACCAACACGACGCCAGGTGAGCTGATCGAGCGGGTCGATGGCGACGTCACCGCCGTCTCGAACTTCCTGGCCAGGTTTCTCGTCCGGCTGCTCGGGTCGGGCTTGCTGCTG
>JBPEXB010000046.1:0-5208 GCA_052032125.1 Acidimicrobiia bacterium | reverse complement strand
GGGCTTCCACACCAACACGACGCCAGGTGAGCTGATCGAGCGGGTCGATGGCGACGTCACCGCCGTCTCGAACTTCCTGGCCAGGTTTCTCGTCCGGCTGCTCGGGTCGGGCTTGCTGCTGGTCGGGGTGCTGGTGGTGTCGTGGTTCCAGAGCGTGTGGATGGGCCTCGGCATCTCGCTCTACGTGGCGGCCGTGGCGTGGCTGATCGTCCGCATGCGCCGGTTGGCCGTCGAGGCGTCCGAGGAGGAGAGGGAGGTGTCAGCCCAGCTCTACGGATTCGTGGAGGAGCGCCTGGCCGGGGTCGACGACATCCGGGCCAACGGGGCCGGTCGGTTCGTGATGTGGCGCTTCATCCCGGTCATGCGCGACTACTACTTCCGCACGGTGACCGCCTGGCGCAAGCGGACCCAGTTCTGGCTCACCTCCAACATGGCCTTCTGGACGGGTGATGCGCTCGCCTTGGCGCTGGGCGTGTGGCTGGTGACCCGCGACGCCGTCACCGTCGGCACCGCGTACTTGCTCCTCCAGTACGTGCAGCTGGTCAGGACGCCGATCGAGCAGGTGGCGCAGGAGTTCCAGGAGCTGCAGAAGGCCGCCGGCGGCATCGTTCGCATCGACGAGCTCCAGGACCTGCGCTCGGCGCTCGATGAGACCGGCACGGCTCAGCTCGGCGACGGCGCCCTCTCGGTGAAATTCGAAGATGTCGTCTTCGCCTACGAGGAGGCCACGGTGCTCCACGGTGTCAGCTTCGAGCTGCCGCCGTCGACCGTGCTTGGCCTGCTGGGGCGGACCGGTGGGGGCAAGACCACGATCACGCGCCTCATCTCGCGGCTCTATGACCCGGCTGAGGGGACCGTGAAGGTCGGCGGGGTGGACCTGCGCGATGCCGACCCTGCCTCTGTGCGCTCGCGCATCGGGGTGGTGACCCAGGACGTGCAGCTGTTCAGGGCGTCGGTGCGCGACAACCTGACGTTCTTCCAGACGGATCGGACCGACGACGAGATCCTGGCGGTGCTCGACCGGGCCGGTCTCGGTGACTGGGTGCGCGAGGTCGGCTTGGACACCGAGCTCGGCGCCGAGGGCTCGGGTCTGTCGGCGGGGGAGTCCCAGCTCCTGGCCTTCGCCCGAGTGTTCCTCCAGGACCCAGGGGTCGTCATCCTCGACGAGCCTGCCTCCCGACTCGACCCGGCGACAGAGCTGCGGGTGGCGGCGGCGACGGAGCGTCTGTTCTCGGGGAGGACGGTCGTGATCGTGGCCCACCGGCTCGAGACGGTGCGCCTGGCGGACCAGATCATGGTGGTCCAGGACGGGCGGATCGTCGAGCACGACCGTCGCGAGGTGCTGGCGGCCGATCCGACCAGCCGCTACGCCCGCCTGCTCTCGACCGGCGGGGGAGAGCTGCTCGACGGAGGGGTGCGATGAGAACCTTCCGGCTGGCCGTCGAGCTCGTCAAATACCGACCCGGGCTGTTCTTCTACTCGTTCGGCCTGTGGACGCTGGTCCACGGCATCCCGATCGCCTTCGCCGTGCTCATCGGCGAGGTGTTCGACCGGCTGACGGGCGACGCCGCCGCCGTGTCCTCGGCCTGGACGCCGGCGCTCGTGTTCGCGGCGCTGGCCTGGAGCCGCATCGGCGTGTGGTGGTACGGCGACATCGCCTGGATCGGCTACTGGAACGAGCAGGCGTCCCAGCTGCGGCGCAACATGCTGCGTTGGATCCTCGAAGCCCCTGGCTCGCGGATCGTGCCGTCCTCGCCGGGCGAGGCAGTCAGCACGTTCCGCGACGACGTCGACGAGTTGCTCGAATACGTCGAGAACTTCGTCGACCTCGGCGGCCTGCTGACGTTCGTGGTCGGGTCGGTGTGGGTCATGGCCTCGATCGACCTGGGGCTGACCACCCTCGTGCTGGTCCCGCTCGTGCTGACGGTGACCGTGACCCAAGCGCTGTCGCCGCAGATCCGATCGCGGCGTCGGGCGATGCGGCTCGCCACCGAGGCGGTGACCGGCTTCATCGGCGAGACGTTCGGCGCCGCCCAGGCCATCAAGCTGGCCCGTGCAGAAGATGCCGTGATGGGCCGGTTCCGGCATCTCAACGAGATCCGTCGGGTGGCTGCTCTGCGCGACACGTTCCTCACCGAGCTGTTGCGCTCGATCAACGTCAACATGGCCACGGTCGGGGCCGCCATCGTGCTGCTGGTCGCGGCCGGCGGCATCCGCAGCGGGTCGTTCACGGTCGGCGAGCTGGCCGTCTTCCTGACCTATCTGCCGCGTCTGACCGGGTACATGGCGTTCGCCGGCGACATCATCGCCCAGCACCGTCGGACCGGAGTGGCCTACGAGCGCATCCAGGCATTGCTCGTCGACGCCCCCGACGAGCGCATCCTCGACCGGACCCGGGTGCCGTTGTTCGGCGACACCCCGGGCTGGGAGCCTGGTGCCGAGAACGGCTACGAGCCCCTCATGCGGCTCCGGGTCAGCGACCTCAGGTTCACCTACCCGGGCACCGACGACGGTGTGCGAGGGGTCGACTTCGACGTGGCCCGAGGTGACTTCGTGGTCGTGACCGGCAGGATCGGCGCCGGCAAGACCACCCTGGTGCGGGCGCTGCTCGGGCTGGTGCCCTCGTCGGGAACGATCCTCTGGAACGATCACGTCGTGGAGGATCCTGCCTCCTACCTCGTGCCGCCGCGGGTCGCCTACACGGCCCAGGTGCCGCGCCTGTTCTCCGACACGCTCGGCAACAACATCGCGCTCGGGCAGGAGGCCACCCGCGGCGCCATCGACGAGGCGGTCCACTTGGCGGTGCTGGAGCCGGACATCCGCAGCCTCCAGGCCGGTGTCCACACGATGGTGGGGGCGAGGGGCGTGAAGCTCTCGGGCGGCCAGCTGCAGCGCTCGGCGGCTGCTCGCATGTTCGCCACCAATGCCGAGCTGCTGGTGTTCGACGACCTCTCGTCGGCGCTCGACCTCCACACCGAGGCCGAGCTGTGGGATCGGTTGTTCGGGCGGCGAGAGGTCACCGCTCTCGTGGTGTCACATCGCCCGGCGGCGCTCGAGCGAGCCTCGACGATCCTGCTGATGGACGGGGGCCACATCGTCGACCGAGGCCCGTTGCAGGAGTTGCTGGCCCGCTCGCCGCTCATGCGCCAGCTCTGGGACGAGGCGTCGCAGTAGGCGGCGTCAGCCGTCGAGGGTGAATCCCCGGCGGTAGGGCCGGAGCAGTTGCTCCTCGACGAAGCCCACCGAGGCGTAGAGCGCCCGGGCCCCGTCGTTGGACTCCCGGACGGTCAGGTGGGCGTTGCGAGCGCCCGCTTCGTGGAGGTGGCAGACGGCGGCCGACACGAGCGCCACGCCCACTCCCGCCCGTCGGTGCTCGGGATGGACCGCCAGGAAATCGATGTAGCCGCTCTCGTCGGCTTGCACCTCACAGGCGACGTACCCCCGAACCGTCTCGCCGCTGACCGCCACGAGACTGATACGCCGCGCTCCACCCGCCACGAGCTGGTCGGGGGTGAGGTGGGTGCCGGGGAAGCTCTCGGCGTGCAGCCAGCGAACGGCGTGATGGTGGTGCTGGCCCATCTGCACCACATCGCCGGGGTGGTCCGGCGGCGTCCCCTCGTGGCGAAGCAGCACCGAGGCCTCCTGGGAGATGAAGCCGTGTCGCTCGGCGAAGGCGGCCAGCTCCTTGTGGCGGTCGTCGCCCGCCAGCTCCTCTTGGTGGATGCCGTCGGGGAGCCGGGCGGCAGCCGCGGCGTAGAGCCAGGCCGCCGCATCACCCCACCCGCCGGCCAGGAACGGGCCGAGCCACCACACGCGACCCATCTCCTCGTCGACCTCGCCGATCAGGACACCCACGATGCGCTCGTTGTCGTCCTCCATGACCACGGCGAACTCCCGCCAGTCGTGGTCGAGGTCTTCGATCTCGGCGGCGATGCCGTCGGCCTCTTCGCCCAGATAGGGGATGGCGCGCTCGGGCTGGGCCTGCTGGCTCTCGATCAGCGCACAGATGGCGTGCAGGTCGTCGGCGCGGGCCGGGCGGACATTCATCGCACGTCACCGAAGCGTGAGGCCAGGGCGGGGCGACGGTCCGCGTTCACGAGGTCTCGGACATCCGCTTGACGTTCGCCACGGTCTTGTCCATGGCCTCTTGTGCACGTTTTCTCATCATGAGGGGCCAGAGGATGGCGTTGGGCACGGTCAGGTACCAGCTTGGGTGGAGGTCGAGCTGCTGGGTGAGTCGGCATCCAGATCCGGTCGGCGTGATCTCGATGTCGAGGTTCATCGTCATCGAGCCGTCGTCGCCGACGTGGACGGTCCTGGAGGGTGGCGTCCATTCCGTCACCGTCCACTCGCTCTCGCCGAGGAACGGAGGGATACCCCCGTACTCCTTGTACACGTAGCCGACCCCCATCGGCTGGTCGGGGACATCGAGCATTCGCTGGGTCGGATCCGCCAGCTCGGGATAGCGGTGGGGATCTTCGAGCAGCTTCCACACGGTCTCGGGCGGCGCCGAGATGTCGATGCTGGCGGTCACGCGGGCCACGAAGCGCTCCTTTCGCTCCCTGCGAAGCTACTCAATCGATGCGTCTGTCAGCCGCCGATCGGGTGAGCGCGTCGAGCGTTCGGCAATGGCGGTCAGGAGGCGAATGCGCGTTGTGCCGCCTCGATGACTCGGATGGCGGCATCGGCGTCCTCGAACCCCACCGTCGCGGTCTTCGTCTCCTCGAGGTCCTTGTACACGGCGAAGAAGTGCTCCAACTCCTTGAGCAGGTGCGCGGGGATCTGGTCGAGCTCGGTCACCTCTCGCCAGACCGGGTCGCCCAACGGCACGCCGATGATCTTGTGGTCGGCTCGCTCCTGGTCATGCATCAAGAAGACCCCGACCGGCCGGATCGCCACGCGACAACCGGGGAAGGTGGGCTCCGACACCAACGCCAGTGCGTCCAGCGGGTCGTCGTCCTCGGCGTACGTCTCAGGGATGAAGCCGTAGTCGGCCGGGTACCGCGTGGCCGTGAAGAGCATGCGATCGAGATGGATCTCACCGGTCTCGTGGTCCATCTCGTACTTGTTGCGGCTCCCCTTGGGGATCTCCACGACCATCGTGAGCTCCATCGGAGCGAATCTAGCCGTGACCGCTCACAGCTCGACCGGTGTCCCAACCTCGACGACCCGATCCAGCGGGAGTCGGAAGTGCCGGGCCGCCGACGA
>JBPEXB010000459.1:0-16074 GCA_052032125.1 Acidimicrobiia bacterium | reverse complement strand
GGATTGACGGCGGTGGGATCGAAGTTGGACTCGCAGTCGGCGACGACGACGGCGATCTCGACGTCCTCCGGCTGGAAGTAGAGCGAGAAGAGGGCCCGGGCCTCGTCCTCGGTCAGAGGTGTGCCGTCCGTCGGCCATCCCGGGGGAACCCCGACGGGCTCCAGCCCGAGCGCGCGCCCGATGAACGACGCCATCTGGTCTCGCTCGACCAGGGCGTCCGGGCAGTAGTGGCCCTGGTTGTCGCAGCCGAGGGTGATGCCGGCGTCCGCCACACGGTTGATGTTGTACTCGTGTGACATCCCGTCGTCGTCGTGGAACCAGTCGTCCGTCGGCGGAGGCAGGTCGAGGGCCCTGGCGAGGAACGATGCCATCTGGGCACGGGTCACCAGCTGCGCCGGGCCGTACTCGTTCTCACTGATGCCGAGCGTGATGCCCGCCTCCGCAACCGTGTTGATGTTCTCCTCGTGCGTCGAGCCGTCGTCGTCGGTGAACCAATCCTCGGTGCTGGGATCGAGCTCGAAGGCCCTGGCGAGGAACGACGCCATCTGCGCCCTCGTCACCGGATCGTCCGGGCAGTAGCGGTCGCCGTCGGGGGTGCATCCCTGGGTCACCCCGATGGCGGCGATCGCCTCGATGAACCCCTCGTGCGGGTTGCCGTTGTCGTCGGTGAAGGTGCCCCCGGGCGGGAGGGCCATCGCCGGAATGGATCCGAAGGCGATCGACATGGCGGCCGCCAACGCGGCAAGTCGTCTCAACATGGTGGGAATCCGTGGATGACAGTGAATCGGCAGGTCGCCCGATCACTTGAGGTGGGCAACGGTAACGAAGCCTCGCCTCATGTTCCAACCGGTGTGGCCGATCGGCGCCACGCGAACATCGTGACCACCGCCAGGGCGAAGAGGACGACCACGGCCGCCAGGCCCGGCTGGTAGGTGTCGAGCCGGTCCACCGACCATCCGAACAGCGGCGGCGAGACGGCCAGTCCGGCGAGGAATCCCATGAGCACGACACCCGAGGCCCGTCCGGCTCCGGCGGGCCCGGCGGTGGTGATGACGGTGAGCATCGCCACCGAGTTCCACGCCGAGATGCTCGTGTAGGCCACCACCGTCGAGACCCAGAGCATCCACACCCCGGCCGGCTCGGCCGCCATCGTCAGCAGGCCGGAGACCACCGCGGTCACCGCCAGGATCAACATCGGTCGCCACGACCCGACCCGCTCGGCGGCCACGCTCCAGAGGATCCGGGAGGTCAGGCCGACGAGTCCTCCGATCGCCACCAGCCAGCCGGCGTGTGTCTCGGTCACGCCGACCGCCTCCTGGGCGTAGAGCGGGAAGAACGAGAAGATCGGGCTGCCCCCGGCGCCCATCAGGAATGCGTACAGCGTGATCCACATCGTGCCTGGAGGCAGCGGCGTCGCGACCGAGGCTCGCGGCTCGGCGTGCTGGGCGTCGCGGGGCAGCCGCCAGGCGGCCACGACGAGCAAGAAGAGAGAGGCGCCCCCGACCACCAGCGGAGCGCTCTGCCATCCGCGCGCGATCGCCAGCGTCGGGAAGAGCGCGCCTGCGACGAACGCCCCCATCTGAACCCCCGACTGCTTGATCCCGGTCATCAAACCCCGGCGCCCGGCGGCGAAGCGCTGGGCAATCATCTTGTTGGTCGACGGGTTGGCCATCGCCTGGCCGATCGCCACCACCACCGCCGCCCCGATCAGCGCCAGCAAGGCGCCCGCCAGCGACATGAGCACGAAGCCGGCTCCGACGAAGGAGAACACCCAGAGGAGTGCCCGTTTGGCCCCCAGCCGGTCGGCGATCCGCCCGATCGACGGAGAGATCGCAGCGCTGCAGATCGAGAACACCGTCACCACCCATCCCAACTCCGCCCTGGTCACGCCGAGGTCGTCGATCAGGAACGTGGCCAGCACCGCCAGCATCGTGTAGAAGACGGTCGCCACGGCCATGGCGGCGGGGAGGATGACGATCGTCGCTGGGCGAGGCGGCTGGATCGGCTGCACCGCCGGACCCTACCCACCCGCATCTGCCGCACACGCGGCGACGACGGGCGCCGGCCGGTCCCCGCAGGTGAGCGGTACAGTCGTGCCATGAGCGATCTACGCGCCCGAGCGACCGCCTGGCTGGAGTCCGACCCCGATCCCGAGACCCGTGCCGAGTTGGCGGCGTTGCTCGCCAACGACGACATGGCCGAGGTGGCGGAGCGGATGAACGGCACCCTCGAGTTCGGCACGGCCGGCCTGCGAGGGGCGGTCGAGGCCGGTTCGAATCGCATGAACCGAGCCGTCGTCATCCGCACCACCCGAGGCCTGGCCGACCATCTCCTCGACCATCACGACGGCAACGTGCCAGGGCCCGTCGTGATCGGCCGCGACGCGCGTCTCTCGAGCCCGCAGTTCATGGAGGACGCGGTGGCGGTGCTGGCGGCTGCCGGGCTCGACGTCCGGTATTGGGAGGGCGACACGCCCACCCCGGTGGTGGCTTACGGCGCGCTGGCACTCGGGGCGGTGGCGGCGATCGTGGTCACCGCCAGCCACAACCCGCCTCAGGACAACGGGTACAAGGTCTACGACGCCAACGGCGCCCAGATCGTCCCGCCGGTGGACCGTCACATCGCCGCTGCCATCGACCTGGTGGGGCCGGCCAACGAGGTGCCTCGCGTGGACGACCCCTACGACCATCCGCACGTCCAGGCGATCGATCGGTCGGTCTACGACGCCTACCAGCGCGACATCGCCGCCTGGCGGTCCCGGACGAGCGGAGACGACCGGCTCCGCATCGTCTACACCCCGATGCACGGGGTCGGCTGGCAGTCGGTTCGCGGCGCGCTGCACGCGGCCGGGTATCAGGACCTCCACCCGGTGCCGGAGCAGGTCGAGCCGGACGGCGCCTTCCCGACCGTCGCCTTCCCCAACCCTGAGGAACCCGGGGCGCTCGATCTCTCGTTCGCGCACGCCGAGCGGGTCGGGGCCGATCTCGTGCTCGCCAACGACCCCGACGCGGACCGCCTGGCCGTGGCGGTGCCGTTCGAAGGCACGTGGCGAGCGCTCAGCGGGAATCAGATCGGGGTGCTGCTCGCCGATCACCTCCTCGGCACCTTCGAGTCGGAGGCGCGGCCGATCGTGATCAACTCGATCGTCAGCTCCCCGATGCTGGCCGACGTGGCGGCGCTGCACGACGCTCGCTTCGAGCAGACGCTGACCGGCTTCAAGTGGATCGCCAACGCCGCCCTCGACCTGGAAGCGGCCGGCGAGGGCGTGTTCGTCTTCGGCTACGAGGAGGCCCTCGGCTACACCGTCGGACCCGTCGTGCGGGACAAGGACGGCGTGTCGGCTGCACTGGCGTTCGCCGATCTGGCGGCCGCCTGCCGCGAGAGAGGCCAGTCGATCATGGAGGCCCTGGCCGACCTGTACCGGAAGGCCGGGATGTGGATCTCGACCCAGAAGAGCATCGTGCGCACCGGCAGCGCCGGCGCCGCCGAGATCAGCTCGGCGATGAAGCTCTTGGAGAGCGATCGCCCGGGATCACTCGGTGGGGCGCCCGTCAAGGAGGTCACCGACTTCCGTCGCGGCGAGACCGAGCGGCCGCGCTGGTTGCCGGCGGCGGCGCTCGTGGTCTTCCATCTCGAAGGCGGGGGGCGGGTGCTGGTCCGGCCCAGCGGGACCGAGCCGAAGCTGAAGATCTACGCCGACATGCGGGCCGACGTCGCCGAGGGCGACGATCCGTTCGCACTCGAGCCGCAGCTGCAGGAGGCCGCTGCGCAGGCGGCCGCCGACCTGGCCGATCACCTCGGCCTGGGCGGCAGCGGGTGACCGACGCCGTCGACGTCGCCGTGGTGGGCGGCGGCATCGTGGGGCTCGCCACCGCCGAGGCCCTCGCCTCGTCGGGCCGCTCGCTGGTCGTCCTCGACAAGGAGCCTCAGCTGGCCGCCCACCAGACCGGCCGCAACAGCGGTGTGATCCATGCCGGGCTCTACTACGCCCCCGGTTCGCTGAAGGCGAAGTTGAGCGTGGAAGGAGGGCGTCGCCTGGTCGAGTTCTGCGACCGGAACGGCATCGCCAGGACCCAGACCGGCAAGGTCGTGCTGGCCACCGAGCCGGGACAGCTCGATGCCCTCGCCGAGCTCGAACGGCGAGCCGCCGCCAACGGAGTGGAGACCAGGCGGCTGTCCCCGGCCGACATCCGGGAGATCGAGCCGCACGCGGCGGGGGTGGCCGGTCTGCACGTGCCGTTCACCGGGGCGGTGGACTTCGGGGAGGTGGCGTCCGTGCTGGCCCGCAAAGTCGACGAGCACGGCGGGACCGTCCGCACCGGCTTCGCCGTCACCGGCGCTCGCCGACGCGGTGCCGTCTGGACGCTCACCGGTCCGCAGGGCGAGGTGGCAGCGAGGACAGTCGTGAACTGCGCCGGCCTCCAGGTCGACCGGGTGGCCGAGCTGCTGGGGACGCCGGTCGAGGATCTGCGCATCCTGCCCTTCCGAGGGGAGTATTGGGGTCTGGAGGCTTCGGCCGCCGGCCTGGTGCGCGGTCATCTTTACCCGGTGCCAGATCCTCGGTTCCCGCACCTCGGCGTGCACTTCACCCGGTCGGTCGCCGGGGACGTGGAGGTCGGCCCCAATGCGGTCTGGGCGTGGGGGCGTGAGGCGTATGGGCGCTGGTCGATCGACGTGCGCGACTCGGTCGACACGCTGTCGTATGGAGGTTTCTGGAACCTGGCCCGCCGCCACTGGCGGACCGGGGTGGCCGAACAATGGCGATCGTGGAATCGCCGCGCCTTCGCCCGCAACGCCCGGGCGATGCTCCCGGACCTGACGGTCGATCACCTGGCGGGTTGGCGCTCCGGGATCCGCGCCCAAGCCGTCGCCCGCGACGGCACGCTCGTCCACGACTTCGTGATCCGAGAGGCCGAGGGGGTGGTGAACGTGCTCAACGCTCCCTCGCCGGCCGCCACCGCCTGTCTCACGATCGGCGAGCACATCGCCGGGATCGCGGCAGCCCAGCTGCGGTGATCAACGCAGGTGCCAGAGCCGGCGGGCGTTGGATTCGCGTCGCAGGCTGGGCCGGGGGATGTCGACGATCTGCACGCCGCCGCATCGTTCGCAGACGCTGCGTTCCAGCCGGCCGCCCAGGTTCTGGGTGACCCATCTGTGTTCGTGCGGGCTGAGTTGCATCAGCACCCGTCGTGCCCGGTCGAGCATGCGGCGCTCCTCGCGTCGCCCCGGCCGCCCCCTTGCGGTCCTATCGGCAGATTCGGGCCGATCCCGAAGCGCGATCGATGATCAGTGGAGCGAGCCCAACTGGCTCGCGGTGGGCTCCGCTCAGCAGAACCACGACTCGGTGAGCCGTGGCCTCCCTTCGATCGAGCCGGCGGCGATGGCGTCGGCGGGCGCCGTGTCCAGCCCGGCGGCGGCCAGCGTCGCCCGCCACATCTGCTGGAAGGTGCGCACCGGATCCTGGTCCGTGCCCGACTCGGCGACCTCGGCCAGTTGGGCTGCCAGCGCGTCGGCGGCGGGATCGGCCGACGTCCAGCGATAGGTGAGCCCGACCGGGTCGTAGTCGTGGCGGTGCGGGAGGAAGGCCGGATGCTCGGCCAGCAGCGAGGTCTTCGGGACCAGTAGGCGGATGCTCAACTGGACAGGATCGGTGGATCCGATCAGGTCGTGGGCGGCGATGAACGAGAAGATCTCGGCCACATCGGGCACCGTGCTCCAGGGCGTGAACGGCAGCCACGTGGGTCGCAGGTCGATGCCCCGATCTCGGGTGAGGTGCACCGCCGCGGCCGCCCCGGCCGCCGTGTGCCCTTTGTCGAGGATGTCCAGGATCGCGTCGTTGAGCGTCTCGAAGGCACTGACCACGAAGAGACAGCCGGTGGCTGCCAGGGAGTCCAGCAGGTGGGCGTGCTCGAGGAGATGTTCCACCTTGATCGTGGCGTCGTACGTCAACCATGGCCAGCGCTCGTGCATCTCCTCGACGATGCGCAACGAGTGCTGTGGTCCGTTGAAGAAGTCGGCGTCGCCGAAGGTGATGTGGGCGGCGCCGGCCGCGGCCAGTTGCTCGATGTCGGCGAGGACCACGGCTCGGTCCACGACCGAGAACCTCCCGTCATAGACGGTGGGGAGTGGGCAGTGCCGGCATCGGTGCCGGCACCCGTGGGTCGCTTCCACCGCACCCACCAGGCGCGCTTCACCGTCCATCTCGAGGCGGGCGTACTTGTCGAGCGGCGGGAGCGCGGCCCGCACCGGCACCCGGAGCGGCGTGCGCCTTCGCCGCACCGACGTCCCACGCGACGCCTCCTCGACCCAGGTCACGAGGTCCGGCTCGTACTCGCCGGCGATGCGCCGGGCGAAGAGCGTCGGGTCGGCCATCTCGGCGTACAGGCCGTAGGCCGCCACCGGGAGGCCGGGTCGGGCGGTGCGCACCCGGCCGGCGCCCTCGGTCGCCAGCCGTAGGGCCGTGTGCATCGGCGTGCTGAAGGCCACGGCGTCTGCCCACTGGATCAGGTCATCGCTCCAGGCCTCGACGGCCAGGTCGAGGGTCCGCACCGTGTGGCCGGCGTGCTCGAGCGCAGCAGCCGGCGAGGCGACGTGCAAGGGCTGGCGGCCCAGCTCGTAGGTGGAGATCAGCGCCACGCGCATGGGGCTGAGTGTATGGCCGTTTCGTGACAGCGGGTGACGGCTACAGTCCGGCGCTGGATCGAGCCGCCGGGAGACGACATGAGGTGGCAACTCAGGCGGTGGCCACTGCTGCTGGCGTCGGTGGTGATGGCAGCCTGCGGCTTCGGGAGCGGGTCGGCAGACTCAGATCCCACCACCGCACCCACGACGTCGACGAGCACGGCGGCCACCACCGTGGCCACCACCACGACCACCGTGGCGACGACCACGACGACCACGATCCCAACGACCACGACCTCCACGCTCCCGCCCCTCCCGCCGCTGCCGGAGGCGCTCGCCGCTCAGGTCGACGAGCTGATCGACGCCACGGAGTCCATCCGCGGGCTCTCGTTCCTCAGCCCGCCTCGCATCGAGGTCCTCACCCCCGATGAGGTGACCGAACGGCGCCGGGAGGGCCTGGAGGAGGACCTGGACCCCGACGAGCTGGAGCCGGAGGCGGCGTTCTACGCGCTGTTCGGCATCCTCGATCCCGAGACCGACCTCTATGCCTTCTACACCGACTTCTACAGCGCCGGGACGCTGGCGTATTACGACCTGGAGGACCAGCAGCTGGTCGTGCCGCTCGCCGGCGACACACTCAACGAGTACGAGAAGTGGATCCTCGTCCACGAGCTGACCCATGCGCTGACCGACCAGCACCATCCCGAGATCGGCGATCGGTACGAGGCGGCCGACGAGGACGGTGACTTCGACGAGATCGGAGCCCTCCTCGGATTGCTGGAGGGCGAGGCGGTGCTGGTCCAGTCGATCTACCTCGACGCATTGCCGACGGAACAGCGGAACGAGGTGGTGACGATCGGTCGGGCCCGCTCGAACGACTCGTTCCAATCGGCCCCGTCGTTCTTCAGAGACCTGCTGCGGTTCCCCTACACGAACGGGTCGCTGCTGACCGCCGACCTCCATCGTCGGGGTGGGATGGAGGCGCTCAACCAGGCGTTCGACCGGCCCCCGGTGTCGACCGAGCAGGTGATGCATCCCGACCGGTACGTCGATCAGGAGGCACCGGCCGAGGTGACGATCCCCGAGGTGACGCTCGACGGCTACGAGCTCTTCGAGGAGGGCACGTGGGGCGAGCGTGGCTGGCGCATCCTGCTCGATCACTACCTCGGCGCTTCTGCGGCCGCTCAGGCGGCCGACGGCTGGGGCGGTGACCGCTATCAGATCTACTGGAACGACGAGACTTCCGAGGTGATCTTCGTCGTCGAGTACACCGCCGACTCGTTCGGCGACGCTTCGGAGCTCGCCGGGGCGATCGGGCTGCTCGTCGAGATCGGCATGGCGGTCGAAGACTCAACGCTCGTCGACACGACGATCGAGTGGCGAGGGGAGAGTTATGCGTACCTGGAGAGGGACGGCACCAGCCTCACCTTCGTCGCGGCGGCCGACATCGAGGCCGGTGAGCAGCTGGCCGCCCTGATCGGGGCTGCCGCCGGCGGCTCGTGATGTCGCCTGGTCGGCTGATCCTGTGTGGCACACCGATCGGCAACCTCGCCGACGCTCCGCCCCGGCTCGCCGAGGTGCTCGCCGCAGCCGATGTGGTGTTCGCCGAGGACACGCGGCGTGCCCGCGTGCTGCTCGATCGGCTCGGCGTCTCCGCCGACCTCGAGTCCTTCTTCGCCGGCAACGAGGCCCGGCAGTCCGAGCGCCTCGAGTCGCTGCTCGGCGACGGCGCCACCGTCGCCCTGGTGACCGACGCCGGCATGCCGAGCGTGTCCGATCCGGGAACCCGGGCGGTGGCGGCGGCGAGAGAGGTGGGCGCCGAGGTGTCGGTCGTCCCCGGCCCGAGCGCCGCGCTGGCGGCCCTGGCGGTCTCCGGGCTCCCGGGCGATCGCGTCGCCTTCGAGGGATTCCTGCCGCGCAAGGGAGCGGAGCGGGAGGAGCGGCTCGCGGCGCTGGCCCTCGAGGAACGGACCATGGTGGTGTTCGTGGCGACGAGTCGGGTCGCAGCCGATCTCGGTGCCCTGGCAGGAGCTCTCGGGGACGATCGTGCCGCCGTGGTGGCGAGAGAGCTGACCAAGCTCCACGAGGAGGTGTGGCACGGCACCCTCGGCGACGCCGTGCAGGAGTGGACCGAGCGTGCCCCGCGGGGCGAGTTCACCGTGGTGATCGCAGGACGCCCGGCCGCTGAACTGCCGGTCGGCGATGCCGTGACCGAGGTCCTCGCATTACTCGAGTCCGGTGAGCCGATGTCCGAGGTGGTGCGGGAGGTCGCCGAGCGGGCGGGCGTCCGTCGTCGGGCGCTCTACGAGGCGGTGCTCAGGGCGCAAGGACGCGTCTGAGCCGCCGGTTTCACAGGCCGAGCCGTTTCTTGATCTCCGCTTCGATGGCGGCCGGCTCTCGGCTTCCGATCTCCTCGGTGAGGCGGCGTTCCCAGTCGAACAGCTCCTCGCGATCGACTTCGAACGTGTGCTCGCCGACCGAGATCACGCCTTCGATCTTGTTCAAGACGATCCGGTCGCCCTCCACGGAGATCGACAGCTGATCTCCCTCCCGGATGTTGAACAGCCGGCGGGTCTCCGCCGGGATGACGATGCGCCCGAGATCATCGATCTTGCGCGCCATTCCAGTGTTCATGTCGAGGCCTCCGTAACGCGTTGCGGTCCAGCCGCAACGTCCCCTCCTTCGTACGCTGCGCGAGATCTCACGCTTCCAAAGCGTGCGAGTGCTCACGCTTCTGGTGCGAGACGACTGGTCCCCGACAGACCGCAGGTCACATCAGAATTCCCCTCTAATTGAGAATACCGCATCTCGGCGCACATGCGAGTCATCTGAAGAGGACGAAAAAAGGCCCGCTACGCTGGGGATTGATGGGGCAATGGATCGACACGCACTGCCATCTCCAGTTGGCCGGCGAGGATCCCGCCCGGCTCCTCGACCGTGCAGCCACCGTCCGGGCCGTCATCGTGCCGGGAGTCGATCTGGAGACGAGCCGCCAGGCCGCTGACCTCGCCCGACGCCACCCGGCGCGGGTGCGCCACTCCGCCGGGCTGCATCCCCACGAGGCGTCGCGATGGCCCGCCGAGCGCGATCGCCTGGTGGAGATGATGGAGGACGCGGTGGCGGTGGGGGAGACGGGGCTCGACTTCTACCGGAACCTCTCGCCACCCGACGCCCAGCGGTCCAGCTTCGTCGATCAACTGCGGGTGGCGCGCCAGCTCCAGAAGCCGCTGATCGTGCACTGCCGTGACGCGTTCCGGGAGGTGTATGAGGTGCTCGGCGAGGAGGGGGCGGGTCCGTGGGTGGTCCTGCACTGCTGGACCGGCGGACCGAAGTGGTCTCGCCGCTTCGCCGGCCTCGGCGTGACGTTCTCCTTCGCGGGGCCGGTGGCCTTCGAGACGGGCGACACCGTGCGGCGGGGAGCCGCGGTGATCGATCCGGCAACCGTGATGGTCGAGACCGACACCCCGTACCTCTCGCCGCCTCCCCACCGGGGCGAGGACAACGAGCCCGCCCGGGTGTCGCTGGTCGGAGCGGCGCTCGCCTCGGTGTGGGACATGGGCGTGGAGGAGGTCGCAGCCGCCACGACGGCACGAGCGACCTCCGTGTTCGGGCTGTGAGCCAGACCCGCAGCGAGATGCTGGCCTTGCTCGCTCGCCACGGCCTTCGGCCCAACAAGCAACTCGGCCAGCACTTCCTGGCCGACCGCAATCTGGTCGGCAAGATCGTCGACCTCGCCGGTGACCCGCAGGACCGGACGGCCCTCGAGGTCGGGGCGGGAACCGGCACGCTGACCAGGGCTCTGGCGGAACGGGGCTTCGCGGTCCGCGCCTACGAGGTCGACGCCGGGCTCGAGCCGCTGCTCCGCGAGGTCCTGACCGGGACCGACGTGGACCTGCGCATCGGTGATGCCTCGGCCATCGAACCTCTGGAGTTGGAAGGGCGGGAGTGGGTGCTGGTGGCGAACCTCCCGTATCACGTGGGGACGCCGATCCTCCTCGACCTGCTGCGCCACGCCGCTCCGGTGCGAGCCGCAGTGGTGATGGTGCAGCGCGAGGTCGCCGAGCGCCTTGTCGCCGGACCTGGGTCGAAGGACTACGGGCTGCCGTCGGTCGTGGCCAACCTCTACGCCGAGGCCCGGTTGGCGTTCCGGGTTCCTCCTCAGGTGTTCGTGCCGCCGCCCAAAGTCGAGTCGGCGGTGGTGCGACTGGAGCGCACGGCTGAGCCTTCGCCGCTGCTCGACCGAGCCGTGGAGCTGGCCGGGCAGGCCTTCAACCAACGTCGCAAGATGCTCCGGTCGTCTCTCCGGGGCCGGCTGGACGATGCGGTGGCAGTGCTGGAGGCGGCCGGGCTCGACCCGACGTCCCGAGCCGAGGACGTTGCCGCATCGGGCTACCTGGCGCTCGCCGAGGAGGTCGGACCGTGACCGGTCGCGCCCGAGCGCCCGCCAAGATCAACCTGTCGCTGCGGGTCCATCGCAAGGACGCCAGCGGCCTCCATCCGCTGGTCAGCCTCGTGCAGACGATCGGCTGGCATGACCTGCTCGAGATCGGAGACGCGGACGAGGATCACCTCGAGGTCCACGGCGCCGACCTGCCGCTCGGGAAGGACAACCTGGTGTGGCGCGCCGTCGACGCGCTTCGTCGCCACACCGGCCGCAACCGACCGGCCGCGTTCTCGTTGGTCAAGCGGACCCCGCCGGCCGCCGGGCTCGGCGGGGGGAGCGCCGACGCCGCCGCCGCGCTGCGCCTCTACGGCGCCCACGTCGGGTTCACGGGTGACCTGGACGAGCCGGCTGCGTCGGTCGGGGCCGACGTGCCGTTCTGTCTCCACGGGGGCCTCCGCTGGATGGAGGGGTACGGAGAACGGCTCAGTGGTGCTCTTCCATCTGCCGACGACTATTGGGTGGCTGTCGCCGTACCGCCCTTCGAGCTCGCAACGCCGCGGGTCTACGCCGCCTGGGACGATCTGGGCGAGCCGCACGGAACCGAGGTCCCGATCCGCGCCATTCCTCCTTCGCTCCGTTCGTACGGGCCCTTCGTCAACGACCTGTACCCGGCCGCCCTCTCGTTGCAGCCCGCGCTCGACGACTGGCGAGCCGAGCTGGCTGCCCGCTGGGATCGGCCGGTGATGCTCTCGGGCAGCGGGCCCTCGCTGTTCGGCCTCTTCGCCGATCGATCCGAGGCCGAGGAGGCCGTGCGGGTGGTCCCGGCCGAGGCCCGGGCGACCGCCGCCGCCCCGCCCCTCGAACACGGAGCCGTTCTCGATGACCGGTAGACTCATCGGCGCGTCCTGCTGTGGGGGGTGGTGTAACTGGCAGCACAGCGGGTTTTGGTCCCGCCGGTACGGGTTCGAGTCCTGTCCTCCCAGCCCATCTGAAGGAGTGCCGAGATGACCCTGGAATCCGTATGGCCGTGAAGGCGGTGGTGCTCGCCGCCGGCTCGGGCACCCGGATGAAGTCGAAGACCCCCAAGGTCATGCACGACCTGGCCGGCAAGCCGATGATCCAATGGGTGCTCGATGCGCTCGCCGGGCTCGAGCCGGAGGAGACCGCCGTCGTCGTCCAACCGTCGGCCGACGAGGTGGTCGCCGCCCTTCCCGACGGTGTCCAGGTGGCGGTCCAGGACGAGCAGCTCGGCACCGGCCACGCCACCCGCATGGGCCTCAAGG
Organism: Acidimicrobiia bacterium; assembly: GCA_052032125.1. Classification (GTDB taxonomy): domain Bacteria; phylum Actinomycetota; class Acidimicrobiia; order Spongiisociales; family Spongiisociaceae; genus JBPEXB01. The sequence goes on along the minus strand of JBPEXB010000459.1, from coordinate 3,786 downwards.
CGCTGTCGATCGCTCCCGGTGACCACGTGGTGGTGCTCCCCGCCGACACGCCGCTGCTGACCACTGCGACGCTCGAGGCCATGCTCGATCTGCACCAGCGCACCGGCGCCTCCGCCACCTGCCTCACCGCCCGCATCGCCGATCCGACCGGCTACGGCCGGGTCGTCCGGGACGGATGGGAGAAGGTCGTGCGCATCGTCGAGCACAAGGACGCCAGCGCCAAAGAGCGTGAGATCGACGAGATCAACGGCGGCGTCTACGCCTTCGACGGCCCGCTGCTCATCGACGCGCTGGCGTCGATCGGCAAGGACAACGTCCAGGGCGAGTACTACCTGCCCGACGTCGTGTCGATCCTCGTCGGCGAGGGCCACGCGATCGGCGCCCATCGGACGACCGAGGCCGAGCTCGCCGGTGTCAACAGTCAGGACCAGCTGGCCGACGCCGCCGCCGTGGTGCGCGAGCGGATCAACCGCTCCTGGATGCGGGAAGGCGTGTGGATGCAGGACCCCGGGAGCGTCTACATCGACGCCTCCGTCCGGCTGGAAGGAGGTGTGCGCCTGTACCCGGGCGTCCATCTCAAGGGCCGGACCACGATCCAGGAGGGCGCCGAGATCGGCCCCGACGTGAGCCTGCGGGACACCGACGTCGGGCCGGGCGCCCGCATCTGGTACTCGGTCATCCGGGAGGCGTCGGTCGGAGCGGAGGCCGAAGTGGGTCCGTACGTCTCGCTGCGGCCGGGCGCCGAGCTGCACGAGGGCTCCAAGGCGGGCACGTTCGTCGAGATCAAGAACTCGGTGGTGCGTCGAGGCGCCAAGGTGCCGCACCTCGCCTACCTGGGCGACGCCGACATCGGCGAGAAGGCCAACATCGGAGCAGGGACCATCACCGCCAACTACGACGGGTTCGAGAAGCATCGAACGGTCATCAAGCCGGGCGCTCGCATCGGGAGCAACACGGTGCTGGTGGCGCCCGTGGAGATCGGGGAGGGAGCCTTCACCGGGGCCGGCTCGGTGCTCTCCAAGGACGTGGCGGACGGGGCGTTGGGGATCGAGCGGGCCGATCAGAAAGAGATCCCCGGCTACGCTGCCAGACGGCGAGAACGACACGAGAGGAAGAAGGCGGACTGACCATGGAGCTCGTGAATCGGAAGCGGTTCATGCTCTTCACGGGCTCGGCCAATCCGCAGCTCGCCGAGGACGTCGCCGAGGAGCTCGGCGTCCGGCTCGGCAAGACCGAGCTCTCCCAGTTCGCCAACACCGAGATCTACGCTCGCCCCGCCGAGTCGGTGCGGGGAGCCGACTGCTTCGTGCTCCAGAGCCACGCTCCCGAGATCAACTTCCACATCATGCAGCAGTTGATCATGATCGATGCGCTGAAGCGGGCGTCGGCCAAGCGGATCACCGCCGTCGTGCCGTTCTTCGGCTACTCACGGGCCGACAAGAAGGTGCTGCCTCGCGAACCGATCTCGGCTCGGCTCATGGGTGACCTGCTCATGTCGGCGGGCGCCGATCGGATCGTGTCGGTGGACCTGCACACCGGCCAGATCCAGGGATTCATCCCCAAGCCCTTCGACCACCTCACCGCCTTGCCGATCTTCGCCGACTATCTCAGCCAGGCCCTCGACGGTCCGGCCACGATGGTGTCGCCGGACGCCGGCGGTGTGAAGCGGGCCGAGAAGTACGCCAAGCACCTCGACTCGTACGTGGCGTTCGTGCACAAGCGGCGTGAGGTCGATGTCCACAACCAGTCGAAGGCGCTGACCGTGATCGGGACGGTGCGTGACCGCCATGCCGTCATCGTGGACGACATGATCGACACGGCCGGCACCGTGTGCAACGCCGCCGAGTTGCTCCGCAAGAAGGGCGCCAAGAGCGTGATGGTCGTCGCCACGCACCCGATCCTCTCCGATCCGGCGCTCGATCGCCTCAAGAACGCCCCGATCGACGAGGTGGTGGTGAGCAACACACTGCCGATCTCCGAGGACGCTCAGACGTTCGACAAGCTGACGGTGCTCTCGGTGGCGCCCGTGCTGGCGGAGGCACTCCAGGCCATCTTCATGGAGAGCTCCGTCTCCGACATCTTCCTCGGCGACAACATCTAGCGGTGCTCAGCACCGTCTTCACCGTCGAGACGGGATCGAGCCCGGTCGCCGTGGACATCACGGCCCAGGTGGCGGCTGCGGTTCGCGACCTCGGCGACGGTCTGGTGTCGGTCTTCATCCCGCACGCCACGGCCGGGGTGGCCATTCTCGAGACCGGAGCCGGGTCCGACGACGACCTCGTGGCCCATCTCGAGACGCTCTTCCCGCGGGACGATCGGTGGCGCCACCGGCACGGCTCACCCGGCCACGGCGGCGACCACGTCTTGCCGGCGTTCGTGGCGCCGAGCATCACCATCCCGGTCATCGAGGGGCGGCTGCAACTGGGAACCTGGCAGTCGGTCGTGCTGGTGGATCCGAATCGGGACAACCCGACCCGTTCGGTGCGCGTCAGCTTCCTGAGCGGCTGACGTCGGGCGTGAGCTGGAGCGCTCGCACGGTCCAGTCGAGCCCCCGCCGTTCGACGGCGATCTCGTAGGCGGCCGGCTGTCCGTCCAGCGCCACGAGGGCGAGCAACGGCCCGGTGGCGGGATCGATCGTCTCTACCTGCCGGACGGCCACGGTGCCGACCGCCGGAGGCTGGGGAGCTCCGTCGGAGTCCGATCCGGCGTGGGCGAGTGCCGCATCGAACATCCACGCCAGCGTCGCCGCGACGTCGGGCTGGGCCGGAGGCACGGGAGTATTCGGCCGGGCGAGCCAGCCCAGCGTGAAGGCCACGGCGGCGATCCCGATGGGCGTGACGGCCTTGCGCCATGCGCTGGGCCGGCTCGGCTCCGAGGTACCCGTCTCGAGGGGAGTGAGCACCGGCGGTCGATCCGGGGCCGGCACCGAGATCGCCGGTTCCATCAGGCCTCCAACGCCGGCAGCAGCAACTCCTCACCCGGGAAGATGAGGTCCACGTCGCCGGAGCGAATCGAGTCTCGGTTGAGGTCCATCACGACCCGCCACACCTCACTGATCTGGCGGTTGGAGGGCCGGGAGCCGAGGTGATCGCTGAGGTGGTCGGCGGTGATCGTCCACATCGACTCACCCGGTGCCACGACGTGTCGCCGAAACTCCGCATCAGTTGCTCGGGACCTGTCCATGTGGGGGACGGCGAGGGGGTACGCAGAGGGAAAGCCTCCGGTGACGGGGGCGGTGGCGACGGCTGCTGCCTGCGCCGATGGCGCCACGACCTGGCCGATGATCGGCAGCTGTGCGACCCCAGGCGCCGGTGCCGCCGGCACCCCGGCAGGTGACGTGGTCTGCGGCGTCTCGACCACCACGACCACCGGGATCGGTGGCGCTTCCGAGGCGAGGGCTGCCGATGGCGCCGCCATCGAAGAAGCCACGAGTGTGATCGCCGTCGCTCTCTCGGCGAGCCGCCGGATCGGCGGCAAGGTGATCCAGTCCAGAGGCGCCACCCGGATGCGAAACAACCTCACGACGACCGCCGCCGCCGTGGTGACCAGCAGCCAGCCGACCAGGACGGAGGCGATCAGCCAGGCGGCACCGTGCAGCGCTGCCTCCGGATCGGCGAACAGCAACTCCGTCGGGCCCGGAATCCACGAGCGCATGTCGAGCAGCAGGGCAGCGGCACCCATCTCCGTGATCATCAAGCCGGCCAGGGCGACCGCGGATCGAACGGGTGACGCCGATGAATGATGCATGACAATAGTTTACGTTGTAAAAAAGCAAACGTCAATCTT
>JBPEXB010000458.1:0-3149 GCA_052032125.1 Acidimicrobiia bacterium | reverse complement strand
CTCCGGGCCCCACCCCAATGAGGTGGTCGCTCTGGCACCTGCTACACTGCGCAGCGTTCCCGGACCTCTTCGTCCGGGTTCCGCGTGCCCTTCGAGGCATGCAGAGAGGCATCGAGGAATGAAGACGACCCAAGAGATCATCGAAGAGTTCGGCTCGCACGACAGCGACACCGGCTCGCCCGAGGTCCAGGTGGCGCTGCTCAGCGAGCGCATCAACCACCTGACCGAGCATCTGCGCGAGCACAAGCACGACCATCACAGCCGGCGCGGCCTGCTCATGATGGTGGGCCAGCGGCGCCGCCTGCTGAACTACCTCAATCGCAAAGACGTCGAGCGTTACCGCAGCATCATCGCCAAGCTGGGACTGCGGCGCTAGCAAGATCACGGAAAGCGGCCGTTGGCCGCTTTCCCTCGTTCCGGCGCTTCATGCCCGGGCATCCCGGGTTCCAGGCGCCAGGACGCCGGCCACTCCCACGGAGCGGCCCGTCAAGGTCCTCACGGACCATCGCACATCGGCCCTCTGCGGCCGATCCGAGTGAAACAACAGATCGAGGCCCGGTCCGCGGTCAGTTGTCAGTTGCCATCCCTTCGCCGCCCTGGCTTCAGGCGAAGGCATGACCACTGCCAATTGACCGGCATCGAATACCGGCTGGGCCTCACCGACCAAGAGGAGAATCCGTGTCAGAACACACGGTTCGCGGCCTCATCGGTGACAAAGAGGCCATCATTTCGACCGGCAAGCTGGCCGGTCAGGCGAATGGCGCCGTCACGGTTCGCATGGGCGACACCGAAGCCCTCGTGACAGCCACCGCCAACGACAAGCCACGCGAAGGCGTGGACTTCTTCCCGCTCACGATCGACGTCGAAGAGCGGATGTACGCCGTGGGACGCATCCCCGGCTCCTTCTTCCGGCGGGAGGGTCGCGCCACCGAGCGCGGCATCCTCAGCGCCCGGTTGATCGACCGGCCGCTGCGCCCGAACTTCCGCGATGGTTACCGCAACGACACCCACGTCGTGGCGACCATCCTGCAGGTCGACGGTGAGAACGCCTACGACGTCCTCTCGCTGAACGGCGCCTCGGCGGCGCTGACGATCAGCGACATCCCGTTCGAAGGACCCATCGGTGCGGTGCGCCTGGGTCTGCGGGACGGCGAGTGGATCCCGTTCCCGACCTTCTCCGAGCTCGAGGAATGTGTCTTCGATCTCGTCGTCGCCGGCAAGCGCAACGACACCGGAGCCGTCGACATCGTGATGGTGGAGGCAGGCTCGACCGAGGGCGCGATGGACATGATCGCCGACGGGTCGGCTCCGTCCGACGAGCAGGCGATCGTCGACGGGCTCGAGCAGGCCAAGGAGTACATCGGCCAGATGGTCGACCTGCAGCTCGAGCTGGCGCAGCACACCAGCAAGGAGGTGGGCGAGTGGCCCGCCTCGATCGACTACACGGACGAGATCTACGGCCGGGTGCAGGAGATGGCGTCTGGCAAGGTGTCCGAGATCATTCGCATCGCGGACAAGGCCGAGCGCAACAGCGCTCAGTCCGCCGTCAAGGACGAGGTCCTGGCTGCCTTCGATCAGGAGAACGCCGACGAGCTGAAGATGGCCGGCAAGGCCTTCGGGTCGTTGGTCAAGTCGATGATGCGTGACCGGGTCGTCGGCGAGGGCGTCCGCATGGACGGCCGCTCGAGCACCGACATCCGACCGCTGTCCGCCGAGGTCGGCGTCCTGAACCGGGCGCATGGCTCGAGCCTGTTCAGCCGGGGCGAGACCCAGGTCATCAACGTGCTGACCATGGGAATGCCGCGCATGGAGCAGATGCTCGACACGATCTCGAACGAAGAGTCGAAGCGCTACATGCACCATTACAACTTCCCGCCGTTCTCGACCGGCGAGGCCGGGTTCATGCGCGGTCCCAAGCGCCGTGAGATCGGTCACGGGGCGCTGGCGGAGAAGGCAGTGAAGGCCGTCATCCCCACCGGCGACGACTTCAACTACACGCTGCGTCTCGTGTCCGAGGTGCTGGCTTCGAACGGCTCGTCGTCGATGGCATCGGTGTGTGCGTCGACGCTGTCGCTGATGGACGCCGGCATCCACATCAAGGCGCCGGTGGCGGGTATCGCCATGGGCCTGATCGCTCACAACGGCGAGTTCGTCACACTGACCGACATCCTCGGCGCCGAGGATGCGTTGGGCGACATGGACTTCAAGGTGGCCGGCACCGCCGATGTCATCACCGCCATGCAGCTCGACATGAAGATCGCCGGACTGCCGTCCGAGGTTCTGGCCGGGGCGCTGTCCCAGGCCAAGGAGGCTCGCCTCCAGATCCTGGATGTGATGCGCGAGGCCATTGCCGAGCCGCGGGCCGAGCTCAACGAGTACGCCCCGCGTCTCGAGGCCGTGCAGATCCCGAAGGACAAGATCGGCGAGGTGATCGGGCCGAAGGGCAAGGTCATCCGTGAGCTCGAGGAGGAGACCGGCGCCAACCTGGAGATCCAGGAGGACGGCACCGTGCTCATCGCCTCCGAGAACGGCGACCAGCTGGAGATGGCGAAGCAGCGTGTGCTGGAGATCGCCTTCCCGCCGGAGGCCGAGGTCGGCAAGGAGTACGAGGGCCAGGTCGTCGGCATCACCAAGTTCGGTGCGTTCGTGAACATCCTGCCGGGTCGCGACGGCTTGCTGCACATCTCGAAGATGGACGCCAAGCGGCGGGTCAACCGGGTCGAGGACTACCTCGAGGAGGGCGACACCCTCAAGGTGGTCGTCGGCGAGATCGATCGCGGCGGCAAGGTCAGCCTCGACCTGGTCGGTGAGATCGAGCCCAAGCCGGGCGCCGAGGTAGGCCCCGCCCGTGACGGCGGCGGCGACCGAGGAGACCGTGGCGGCCGTGACCGTGGAGACCGCGGCGGACGCGATCGTGGTGATCGCGGCGGCCGCGATCGAGACCGAGGTGACCGTGACCGTGGTGACCGCGGCGGGCGCGACCGTGACCGTGGTGGCCGTGATCGTGACCGTGATCGCGATGGCAATCGCAACCGGGATCGTGATCGTGACCGGGACGGCAACCGCAACCGGGATCGTGACCGAGACCGAGACCGCAACCGGGACCGGGATCGTGACCGGGACGGGAACCGCCGCGACAACGGCGGCGG
>JBPEXB010000457.1:0-3536 GCA_052032125.1 Acidimicrobiia bacterium | reverse complement strand
AAGGCCCACCCTGGTCAGGGCTCGAGCCGCCAGGTCGAGCCGCCGCCGGCGCGGGATGCCCCGGTACCGCAAACCCTCGGCGACGTTGTCGAGCGCCGAGGTACCCGACATCAGGAAGAACTCCTGGAAGACGAAGCCCATCATCGACGCCCGGATCCCGGACAACTCCTTGTCGGAGAGGTCCATCAGGTCGTGTCCGCCGATCTCGACCGACCCGGAGGTCGCCCGGTCGAGTCCGCCCATGATGTTGAGCAGCGTCGACTTGCCCGATCCGGACGGCCCAACGATGGCGACCAGCTCCCCCGCCATCACCCGCAGGTTGATGGCCTCGAGAGCGGTGACGGGTGGCGGCCCCGGATACACCTTCGACACCCCGAAGAGGTCCAGGACGATCTCACCGGCGGTCGGCAGTGCCATCGTTACTCGGGAACGATGATCATGTCGCCCGCCGCGATGTCGCCGGTCACCTCCACCAGGCCGTCGACGAAGACGCCGGTCTCGACGGCGACGAGAAGGACGGCGCCGCCTCGGTCGACCTCCAGCGCATAGCCGCCCTCGGCGAGGGCGAGGAGCGCGTTGACCGGCACGGCCAGGGCTCCCCTGACCTCGTTGCTCACGATTTCGACATCGACCGGTGACTCCTCGAACGAGGCGCCCAGCGCCGGGTCGTCGAGCAGGATCGTCACATCGATCACACCGGGTGCGTCGGGGTCGAGATAGGTGACGACGTTGCCGACCGAGCTGATCGTGGCTGCCACCACGGAGTCGTCTGGCAGCGTCACCCGCACCGCGTCGCCCTCCTCGACCAGATCCCGCTTGTCGACGGGCAGCTGGAGGAACACTTCCTGCTCGGGGTCGGAGAGCTCCAGGATCGGCATGCCAGGCGTGATCAGCGCGCCCCGGTCGGCGATCACCCTGGCGATCCGCACGCCTTCGGGAAGGTAGAGGATCCGCCCGAACTCGACGATGTCGGCCTCGGGGAGACCGAGGGCGTCCCGCCAGTCCTGGATGAGGCGCACCGTGTCGTCGTCGAATGTCTCGTCCGGGTCGGAGACCGAAGGTGGGGCTTCTTCCTCGTCCCGCCGCGAGGGATAGCCGAGGGCGACGAGGTTCTCCTCCAGCTGCTGGACGTCCGGCCCGGTCATCTCGGACCCGGTGGCGTCGAGGCGGGCCAGGGTGCGCCACATCGGGCGCTCACCGACGAACAGGACCACCGGCAGGCCGTCCACCTCGATCACCGTGTCGCCCCGCTGCAGCACCTGGCCGACCTCGGGGACCTGGGTCACCGTCCCGCCCGTGGGGGCCGTCACCAGCTGTGGGTCGGCGAAGCGGAGGATGCCCGGGAACGTCTCCCGCTCGATGAGATCGGCCTCGACGATGGCGGCCCGCCCCAACGTCGGCTTGTCGATCACCACATCGTCGCCGGCAGACTCGCCGGCCAGCTGGTCCACCGCCACGAACCCGCCGACGATCAGCACCGCGACCAGGACGACGAAGCCGATCACCGCCAGGCCGCGACGCATCAACCGACTCCAGGGAAGGAGATCAGGTCACTGCACTGCTCGAAGGCTGCGTCGACATCGGGGTCGGTCGTGTCGAGCGCCGTGAGCGGGTACGGCGAACCGCTGCCGTCGAACCCAGGCGCAGGGTCGGGGAAACCCTCGACGCCCTCCTCGCGCATACAGCGAGAGAAGTCGCGGAGCGCGTCCTGGACCGCGGCCTGGAGCTCCGGATCGGAGCCCAGCTGCACCGGGGCAGCGTCGGTGAGGATGCCCACACAGGCCAGGAAGGCCTGGTTGAACTCGGCCGACTGGGTATCGACCCCCTCCAACACGCCGGTCGACAGGATCGGCTGGCCGTCGGCATCCACCTGGATGTCCGGCAGGTCGATCCCGTTGTCGCGCATACAGGCCGTGAACTGGAGCAATCCCTCCTCGAACCCGATGCGGGAGCCCTGCTCGCCCGACTCGCCCGGAGACTCGATGGAGGCAACTCCTTCGAGCTCCCCCTCGCCGTCGGAGCCACCGCAGGCGAACGCGACCAAGGCCACGATCAGCACGACTGCCGCTCTACGCACGGGTGTCCTCCGGGAGTCCTGGGCGCGCCACGATAGTGACGGTCGGGAAGTTGCCAGGAACCCGCCGAGGTCAGGACGGACGGGGTGCCGGGTGCCCGAGTGCGTACTCGATCGGGCCGAGCACGGCGTCCGGATCGATGCCGTCATCGATGTCAGCGGCCGCCGCCGCGGCCGGAGCCGCCTTCGTCAACGCCGCATACTGCTCGGTGAGGGTCCGGAGCCGCCGGGCCAGCTCGGCCAGCATCGCCACCGCCACCTGCGGGTCCCGGCCGATCAGGCCGTGCAGATGTCGATCGGTCAGCTCCATCGCCACCAGGTCGGTGTGGGCGAACACGTCGGCGCTGCGGGGCTCACCCGTCAGCAGTGCCATCTCACCGAAGTGACCTGCCGGCTCGATCATGCGCAGGACGTCCCCGTCGACCTCGACGCGAGCCGTGCCCTCCAGGACCAGCCAGAGCCCGGGATTGACCTCGGGGCCGGCGGCCACGACGCACTCGCCGGCGGCGAACCTCCTGGTCCGGCCGACCTTGGGCACCATGTCGAGCTGTTCGTCGGTGAAGCCGGCGAAGAGCGACGTGGAACGCAGCGCCTCGCGGGCGTTCGGTGAGACGGATGCGTCGGCCATGCGGGTCCTCCTCGCTACGCAGCACGGAGCGTACTCCTCAGGCCGACTTCACCAGCTCCAGCAGCTCGTCGCGATCGGCTTCGAAGGGGGTGTCGGCGTCGGCTTTGCGGGGCCGGCCCCTCCCCCGCTTGCGGTAGAAGGGCTGGCCATCCCAGAAGATGACACCGCCCCACACACCCCACTCCTCGCCGCGCTCCAGCGCCTGAGCCAGACACTCGAGTTGCACGGGGCATTCGCCGCAGATCGCCTGGGCCGCCGCCAGTTCGTCAGGACGCTCCGAGAAGAACAGGTGGCTCTCACCGCTACCCGCGCACGCCCCCTCCAGATAGATGTTGATCTCCAAGACCGTCTGCATGTCTCTCTCCTGCGAACTCTCTGCCTGCTGCAAAACAAAAACCGCCCTTTGGGCGGTGCCCGGGCGGTTTCCGAATCGCTGTCTGGTGAATGTCAGACTGTCTTCACGAACCTCCGCGCGGACACACTGTTGCCAACCGGGACGATGAGGGCCCCGAAGGCGTACGTCGTGGCTGCAGGCGAGCTGCAGCGACCACGGGACATGTGCGAAAGCGTCATGTTCAGCATCATGCTCATCGGTGTCCTTTCGTCACTCGGTTGGCGACCGTGCTCCCGCACGAGCCGATCGCGGCGTTCGTTCCGGCAGACCGTGTCTTTCAGGTCTTCCAGTGGGGCGGCGGGCCTCACCGGACTGATCATCACCGTTGAGACATCCGTGATGTATCAGTGCCGGTTCCCAACCTATCGGTTGGGCAAGGAGGCGGTCAAGCGATTATTGGGGCTCTCTTCTTGCAGGGGCGCTCCCGCCGCGCGGTACCC
>JBPEXB010000456.1:0-1630 GCA_052032125.1 Acidimicrobiia bacterium | reverse complement strand
TCCGCCGCCTGGGCGACGAGGTCCTCCCCCTCCTGCGCTAGTCCTCGCCGGGAGCGGGGCTCCAGTGCTTGCGCATGTCCTCGAGCCAGTCGGGGAAGTCGATCGGCGGATCGGGGAGCGGCTTCGCTCCGTGTTCCTCGAGCATCGCCTCGAACAGTTCCGGCTGGTCACCCCACGAGCGCGGGTCGCCCATCATGACCTCGAAGAGCGTCGCGCCCTGCTCGCCCGCCCGGAACGGCCCGAAGGCGGCGCCGAAGGGCAGTTCGATGTGCGTGCCCGCCTCGCAGAGGCGGTCGCCGCACCAGAGCTCGCCGGCGATGACGAAGAGGATGTGGGGGCTGTAGTGGCCGTGGCGACGGACCATCATCCCCGGGTCGTACTTCGCGTACAGCGACAGGTACTGCGGATCGGCGTTGAAGGAGAACCACTTCTCCCAGACCGAGGAGGTCGACCCGTCGGCGTTCTGCTGCTTGCGGACCTCCTGCCACGGCACGTCGGGGTCGTCGAACGTGCGGAAGATCGGCTCGACGCCGGGGATCTTCGGGCTCGGGTCGGGCTTGTTCATCGGGACACCTCTCGTCGGCACCGTCGTCGGACGGCATCCTAGGATATATCTTCGTGGTAAGTTACTTACCGCAGAACTTTGCGCTGAAGAGGACGGCCACCAGATGGCGATCGACGCCGAGCAACCCCCTCCGCCGTCGGCGCACGAGACGGCGAGCCTACGACCACTCCGCTACCTCGTCGCATCGCTCACGGGTGTGTTCGTCTCGTCGTTCCCTGCGGTCATCCTGGTGGCCAGCCTCCCGCAGATCGCCACGGACCTGGGAGCGGAGGAGAGCGACATCTCCTGGGTCATCACGGCGCCGGTCCTCATCAGTTCGGTCATGCTCCCGCTGCTCGGGCGGCTCGGCGACACGTACGGGCACCGCCGCCTGTTCCTGACGGGGCTCACCATCTCGGGGATTTCTGCGGCGCTGTGTGCGGTCGCATGGGACGTGCCCAGCCTCGTTGCACTCCGCACGATCGGCCAGACCGCCGGGATGTCGACTCACCCCGCAGCGATCGCGTTGTTGATGGCCGCCTACCGAGGTGAGGCCAGGAACAAATCGCTCGGGTACTGGGCCTTCGTCGGCGGCGGGTCTCCGTCGATCGGCCTCGCGTTCGGCGGACCGCTCGTCGGCATCGCCGGTTGGCGGGCGATCTTCGTCGTCCAGGCGTGCACCGCGTTGCTTGGGATCGCGTTCGCTCGCTTCGGCCTCGTGGAGACGGAGCGCCGGCCGTCCCGCTCGCTCGACCTCGCGGGTGGCGTCGTGTTGATGGTGACGGTCGGGTCGCTCCTGCTCCTGCTCGACCGTGGTCGGCACTGGGGTTGGGTGAGCCCGTCCATCCTCGGCTGCGCGGCGACGGTCGTCGTGGGCGCTGCCGTGTTCCGTATGGTCGAGCGGCGGTCGGACAACCCGATGGTGCCCTTCGACCACCTCCGGGATCCGGGGTTCCGCGTGCCCTTGCTGGCCGAGGCGTTGGTCCAGGCGTCGAACATGGGCGTGTTCTTCCTGATCCCGTTCATCCTGCACGAGAGCTTCGGTCTCGATGCGGCCCAGATCGCGGTGTGGATGCTCCCGCTCCC
>JBPEXB010000455.1:0-2274 GCA_052032125.1 Acidimicrobiia bacterium | reverse complement strand
ATCAAACGGGTCGCGTCCGGTGAGGAGGTGACACCACGCCACCACGCCCTGACCTGGAGGAACTCGCTAGGTTCTGACGGACACGATCAGGGCTGGGGGCTCCATGAGGCGAATCTCGATCTGGCTGGCGCTCGTCATGATGTTGGCTGCCTGTGGTGGCGGCGACGACGCCGGCGACACCACGGCAGCGACACAGGCGGGCGACGGCGACACGGCGGCCACGACCGCCGCCACCACCGCAGCGACGACCACCGCGACCACGGCCGAGACGACCCAGGGGACCTTCGTCGCCACCGGGGACTTCTGCGAGGACGCCGACAACAACGAGACGCTGGTCGACGGTTTCGATTTTCTGGCGGCCGATCTGGAGTCGACCATCACCGAGTGGCTCGCGGCCGTCGAGGCGGCGGCCGCGCAGGCGCCGGACGAGATCGCCGACGATGTCGCAGTGTTCGTCCAGGCCGCCAACGACTTCGCCGACGTGCTCGCCGAGGCCGACTACGACTTCACCGCCGTCAACCCCAACGATCCACGCATCGTGGCGCTGGGCGACGGCAGCCTCGACGAGGCGGCGGCCAACATCGCCGACTACTGCGGGTGGGATCTGCCCGACGCAGGTGACGGCGACACCGGCGGGACCGGCGGCACCGGTGGCTTCGGCAACGACGAGATCCCGGCCGACGTCCCGGAGGCGCTGATCCCGCCGAACGTGATCGGCGTGAACGACATCGGAGCCGGCATCCTCAACCTGCTCGTCGACGCCTCCTACGAGGACACCGTGGCCTTCTACACGAACGCCATCGGCGAGCCACAGTCGACCGTCACCGGATCGACGATCTACATGGGCATCGTCGACGGCAAGAGCGTTCAGGTCATCGTCGACGACACGGGTTCCTCTGGCATCGTCGTGAACCTGATCGTCGTGCCCGGCTGACCAAGGGGGCTCAGCCAGACCCGAAGCGCTGCTCCAGCCACTCGTCCCAGGTGGGCGAGCCGGCCACGGCATGAGGCGTGTGGTGCTGCTTGGCCTTGAACGCCCGCGCTGCCTTGCCGACGGCGGGAATGCCCAGCGTCGGTTTGCGAGATCCGGACGCCTTCTTCCAGGTCGTGGCCATGCGCTTCATGGACTCCGAGCGCGGTCCGCCGATGTCCTCGACTCGACCCTGAGGGCCGGCCTCGACGAGTTGGACCATCCGATCGGCGACCACGCCGCCGTCGATCACCTGGAACTCGAGGCCACCGAACACCATCACGACGGGACCGGTCGAGAAGATGCGGTCGAGGAATTCGTGGAACTGCGTCGCCCGCAGGATCGTGTGCCCATCGTGCTGGCCGATGCGTTGCTCGGCCGCCACCTTCGACCGGTAGTAGGGGAAGGGGTGGTCGTCGATGCCCACGATGGAGAGGTAGAGCAGGTGGGGGATCTGCGCACGGTGCGCCGCCTCGACCAGCGACGCCGTCCCGGAGATGTCGACGGCGCGGCTCCTGGCGGGATTGGTCGCCGCGTGCACGATGGCGTCGACTCCGGCCACTGCGTCGTCGGAGACCGGCTGGGCGAGGTCGAGCACCCGTGTGTGGGTTCCGTCAGGCCCGGGGGCGCCGGAGCGTGACGTGATCTCGACCTCGTGGCCGGCCGCCTGGAGTCGCGGCACGAGCAGGCGGCCGAACGATCCGCGTCCACCGGTCACGAGCACCTTCATGGCATCGAGCCTATCCCTGCGGGGACCGCGCGGGCGGCCGGTAGGCTCGCCCGATGCCCCTGCCGCACGGTGTGCAATCGATGGTCGAGCCGCTCCGTCACGTGCTCGTCCAGGGGCCAACGCCGGCGTTCGCGCAGGCGTTCGACGATCCCGACCTCGGGTATCTCCACCCCGTCGACGCGATGGTGGCCCGCAAGGAGCATGAGGGCTTCTGCTCGTTGCTCGAGTCGCTGGGGGCGACGGTCCACCATCTCGATGGGGACTCGCCGAGTGCCGACCTCGTCTACACCTACGACGCCTCGCTCGTGACCCGGCGGGGCGCCATCCTGCTGCGGCCCGGCAAAGCGTCCCGGCGGGGTGAGGAGCAGGTCCATCGCGCCTGGTACGAGGCGCAAGGCGTGCCGCTCGTGGGCGCGATCGAGCCGCCGGGCACGGTGGACGGCGGAGATGTGATGTGGTTGACGTCCGACGTCGTCGCCGTCGGCAGGTCACTGCGCACGAATCAGTCGGGCATCGACCAACTGACGCGCCTGCTCGACGAGGACGTGAGGGTGTTCGATGTTCCGTATCACGG
>JBPEXB010000454.1:0-3940 GCA_052032125.1 Acidimicrobiia bacterium | reverse complement strand
CACTCCCCGGGACGATGTGGTCTCCTTCGAGGCCGATGTCGGCCGCCAACCCCTCCGGGTCAGCCCCCTCGACCTCTTCGGCGATGCGGTCCAGCCAGCGGCGGGCTCGGGAGCCCCAGGCCAGGTCGAGGTCGATCAGGGTGCCGTCCTTGTCGAAGACGATGCCGCCGACCTCGAAGCGACGTCCGGCACAGACGACCGTGTGCAGCATCGGCCGATCAGCGGACGTGGGAGAGAGCTGTGGTCAGGAGATCTCGGCGTCGGGCACCGAGTGGTCGACCCACGGGATCTTCTGCATCTCCTTCAGCTCCGCCGGAGGGATGTGACACGCCATGCTGTGCCCGGGCGAGATCTCGACGACCGGCGGCTCGACCGTGTTGCACAACCCCTCGATCACCCGATGGCACCGGGTGTGGAAGACGCACCCCGGTGGCGGGTCCTTGGGGCTCGGGATCTCACCCTTCAGCGGGATGCGGTTCTCGGCCTCACCGTCCACGCTCGGCACCGCCGAGAGCAGGGCCTCCGTGTAGGGATGGTTCGGCCCCTCGAACATGGCGTCGGTCGGCCCGATCTCCATCAGTCGCCCGACATACATCACCGCAATGCGGTCCGCCAGGTACCGCACCACGCCGATGTCGTGGGTGATGAAGAGGTAGCTGGTCTTGATGTCGCGCTGCAGCTCGGCCAGCAGGTTCAGGATCGCTGCCTGGACCGACACGTCGAGTGCCGACGTGGGCTCGTCCGCCACGACGACGTCTGGGTCACCTGCGAAAGCCCTGGCGATGGCGACCCGCTGCTTCAAGCCGCCGGACAACTGTCGAGGCCGCATGTCGAGGTGTCGATCGGACAGCTGCATGGCGTGGGCGATCTGCACGGCCTGGGCGTCGGCCTCGTCCCCGGTCTTGCCGGTCAGCTTCGAAACGGCCCGGGTGAGGATGCGCCGCACCGTCCACGAACGGTTGAGGGCCGAGTCAGGGTTCTGGAACACCATCTGGATGGCCCGGATCGACTCGGTCTTGCGCTCGGTTGCCCGGCCGGCCATCGGCCTGCCTCGCAGCGTGATCTCGCCGCCCTCGTCGGGCTCGTGCACGCCGAGCATGGTCTTGGCCAGCGTCGACTTGCCGGACCCCGACTCGCCGACGAGGCCAAGGGTCTCGCCCTCGGCGAACCCGAGGTCGACCGCCACCAGCGCCGGCACGTCGCCAGAGCGCTGCTTGAACGTCTTGGAGACGCCGTGCACGCCGATGATCTCCTCGCTGCCAACCAGGTGGGCGGCCGAGACCGACTCGGGCTCGGGCACCTCGTCGATGCGGTCCGGGTGATGGCAGCGGGTCCAGTGGTTCTCGCCACGCGGCACGATCGGCGGCACCTCTTGGGAGCAGATCTCGGTGGCGAGCGGGCATCGCGCCACGTACACGCAGGTGGGGAGCGGGTCCCCGATCTGCGGCAATGTGCCCGGAATCGAGAAGAGCTCACGCTCCGTCTTGCGGGCGCCCCGTCGGGGGATCGAGTTGAGCAGACCGACGGTGTAGGGGTGGCTCGGGTTGTCGAAGACGTCGTCGACGGTCCCCTCCTCGACGATCCGCCCGGCGTACATGATCCCGACGCGGTCGCACATCGTGCGGATCACGCCGAGGTTGTGGGCGATGAGGAGGATGGCGGCGCCGATGTCGTCTCGAAGCTCTCGGACGAGATCGAGCACCTCGGCCTCCACGGTGGCGTCGAGCCCGGTGGTGGGCTCGTCGAGCACCAGCAACAAGGGATCCGAGGCGAGCGCCATGGCGATCACGACCCGCTGCAGCATCCCGCCGGACAGCTGATGGGGGTAGCGATCCAGCACGCTGACCGGATCGGCGATGTGGACCCGCTCCAGCGCCGTGCGGGCGAGATCCTTGGACTCGGCCTTCGAGTGGCCCAGCACCTCGAAAGACTCTGCGACCTGGCGGCCGATCTTGAGGACGGGATTCACCGCCTGCACCGGATCCTGATAGACCATCGAGGCGGTGCGCGACCGGAATTCCCGCAGTTCCTTCGGGGACATCCCGATGATCTCTCGCCCGCCGACCTCGATGGTGCCGTTGGTGATGCGGCCGTTGTCCGGCAGGTAGCGCAGAGCGGTGTAGGCGGTGGTCGACTTCCCACAGCCGCTCTCCCCGACCAGGCCGTAGGCCTCACCAGGTCGGACGTCGAAGCTGACGCCTCGGAGCACGGCCCGGGGGGTGCCGCGGACCACATAGGCCATCTCCAGATCGCGAATGGACAGGGCCGCCGTCGCCGTCTGCGTGGCGGTCATGACTTGAGCGCCTTGTCGATCGCGTCAGCCATCAGGTTCACTCCAATCACCAGCGTGCCAATCGCCAGAGCCGGGAAGACCGTCGGCCACCAGACGTTGGCGGTGACCTGCTGGTAGTTCTGGGCCACGTCGATGCCCCAGTTCGGGTCGGTGGCGTTGCCGCCCGAGAGGCCGAGGAACGCCAGCGTGGCCAGTGTGAAGATCGCGTAACCGAGGCGCACCGTCACCTCGACGATCACCACCCCGATGATGTTGGGGAAGATCTCGCGGGCGATGATGTAGAGACTCTTCTCCCCACGCATTCGCGCCGCAGTGACGTAGTCGAGCTGCGCTTCGGCCAGAGTCGCGGCCCGGACCGTTCTGGCGATGGGCGGGATGAACAGGAATCCAATCGTCCCGATGATGACCGGAGTCGTGGCCCCGAAGGTGAAGACGATCACGATGGCGAGGAGGATCGCCGGGATCGAGAGGATCGCCTCGAGGAGCCGGCTGACGATCTCGTCGGTCCAGCCCTTGAAGTAACCGGTCAGGAGGCCCAGCAGCGTCCCGAAGAAGGCGGCGATCAGGGTGGCTGCGGGCGCTGCGATCAGGATCGGTCGGGATCCATGCACCACGCGCGAGTAGACGTCGCGCCCGAGCCGGTCGGTCCCGAACCACGCCGTGCTGTCTGGTGGCGTCCGCCGGAGCGACTCGCCGATGTCGTTGACGACCGAGCCCTTGGGGTCGAACCGGTCCAGCAGTTCGGGGAACAGGCCGGACAGCAGCCAGAAGCCGAGGATCAGGGCGCCGACGATGAAGCTGGGGCTCCTGAACAGGAGGGCGCGCTGCTCCTTGCGCACCTGTGCCCGGGTGGCCGCGGCGACGGCCCGCGTGGGCTCGACCGCCTCGTCGGCAACGGCCTCTTCGGTGGGTTCGAGGTTGTCGGGTGTCGTCGTCATCAGGCCTCGCTCAGGCTCAGTCGGGCGCGGGGGTTCATCCAGGCGATGACCAGGTCGGCCGCCAGCGTCGCAAGCATGTAGATGATCGCCACCGTCAGCACCCCGCCCCGCAGCAGCGGGTAGTCGGCTGCATCGACGGCATCGAAGATCAATCGACCAAGTCCCGGGTAGTTGTAGATCAGCTCCAGACCGACCATGCCCCCGAACAGGTAGCCGAGCTGCGTACCGATCACCGCCACCGTCGGTACCAGCGAGTTGCGGAGGACGTGCTTGCGGAACACCTGGCCCGTGGTCAGGCCCCGCATGAAGGCGGTGCGCGTGTAGTCGGCCTCCATGGCGGTGATGGTGCTGGCCCGGGTGATGCGGGCGATGTACCCGAAGTAGACCGTCAGCACCGTGAAGACCGGCAGGAGCAGGTACTGGAGCTCGGTGAGGAAGCTGGCGCCGGCGGGAGGGTCGGCCACGACGCGGAAGAACCCGATGGGCACCGCCAGCAAGACCAGGAACAACGCGCCTACGACGAACTCGGGGAGCGACGACAGAGCCACACCCACGTTGACGATCACCCGGTCGATCCACGAGTCGCGTTTGTAGGCGGCCAACAGTCCACCGGCGATCGACACGGGCAATACGAGCAACAAGGCAAACACCACGAGCTTGGTCGAGTTCCCCAACGAGGTGAGGACGAGGCTGGAGACCGACGTACCGG
>JBPEXB010000453.1:0-8675 GCA_052032125.1 Acidimicrobiia bacterium | reverse complement strand
CGAGAGGAGCCCGGAGTCCGGAGCCCGGAGCCCGGTCTCTCCCCCCGGAGGGGGGAGTGGTTCGGCCGTGAGGCCGAAGCGAGGGGGAGACGCGGTACCCGGGTACGCCCCCCTCCGCTCTCGCCTTCCGGCGAGACCACCTCCCCCTGCGGGGGAGGAGACGCGTCCCCGGGTCCCGGAACCCGGGTCACGCTCTCAGCGCCCTCAAGCTTTTCTGGCGAGTGGCCGACAAACAGACAGGCTGTGAATGGGGAGCCAACGCAGCCGGGATGCAAGAAAAGCGGTGCTGCTACACCGATCCTGGCAGGTGGAGACTCACAATCGTGGCCGAGGCGTCGGTGACGCCCTTGAACGGAAGTTCTCGGCGCCAAGCTCTCGACGAAGATGCCGCCCCACGGGGCGGCATCTTTGCGTGGAGGACCCGGTACTCCGGACTCGTTGCGTCTACGGCGTGTACGTCGTGGTGACGCCGTTCTCGACGACCTGGACGATGCTGTCGCTCGCCACGGCCGAGTCGAAAGTGATGGCGCCTCCGTTGAAGTCGCAGTCGACGAAACGCAGACGGTCTTCATGGCCGCCCCCGCCCAGGTAGACCGCCGAGCCGGACGTCGGCACGATGTTGCAGTTCGTGAACACCGTGTAGTCGTTCGGCGGCAGGCTGTGCACCGTGGTCGAGATCGGGTCCTTGCCGTGGGCGGTGATGCCCCGGAAGTCGAGCACGTCGGGGCCGACCTTCGACCCCGCATGGAGCAGGATCGCCGAGTCGCCGTTGTCCACCAGCAGGCAGTTGGAGTACCGGAAGCGGTTCACGTAGGCACCGTGCTCGATGCCGGTGTTGTTGTTCCGGTAGGCGACGAACCCGCTGATGAGGTGGTCGTCGGGGTTGTTCTGCCAGACGAACAGGCCCGCACCGTTGTTGTTGTGGGCGACGCAGTCCGTGAAGCCCCAGATCCCGTGCGACTTCTCGGGCCAGATGTACCCGATGCCGCCGTTCTGGACCCCGACGGCCACACAGCCGACGGCGACGCTCCCGACGCCCTTGCCCAGGAAGAAGCCGGCCAGGCGGTGACCCAAGCCCAGGTTGGCGCGGTGCGTGTAGGCGGCCACGCAGCGGTTGTAGAGGACGTCGTCGGACGGGTCGGCCGTCTGGGTGTTGTCGAGCGGCTTGTCCCACCAGTAGGCGTCGTCCATCGTGTCGTACGAGATGCAGTTGTAGAACGAGATCCCGTTCGACAGGTGCGGCACGAAGGCATGGAAGGTGCACTCGGCGATCACCGTGTTGCGCACCACCGTGCCGCGGGTGTCGTCGAAGTTGGCGTGGAAGTGCAGGCCGTAGCGCCCCAGCACACCCTCGCCGTTCTGGCGGGGGCCCATGTGCCGGATCTCGACGTTCTCGATCGTCGAGATCTCCGACGAGCGGATGAACACGTGGGCGTTGCCGCCGGGGGTGCCCTCGATCTTGACGTTGCGCGTGAGGTTCAGCACCTCGGCCCCGATGACCGACGTCGCCGACACCTCGGGGATGGGCAGGTTGAACGCCCTGGCCAGGAAGCTGGCCATCTGCTCGCGGGTGACGTACTCGTTGGGGCAGAAGGTCGTCGGCGTGCAGCCGAGCGTCACTCCCTGCGCGGCCAACCGGTCGATCTCGTCCTCGAAGTGGTGGCCGACGGTGTCCGTGAACCCGTAGGACGCCGCCGGCGGATAGCCGAGCGCCCGCACGAGGAAGGCCGCCATCTGGGCACGGGTGACCGGGTCGTTCGGGCAGAAGTGCGTGGGGTCGCACCCCTGGGTGATGCCGGCCGCCGCCAGGCGATTGATGTCGTCCTCGAAGGTGTTGCCGACCGTGTCGACGAAGCCTGCCGAGCCGGCTGCCGGGAGGTTCAGCGCCCGGTTGAGGAAGGCGGCCATCTGGCCGCGGGTCACGAGGTCGCGCGGGCAGAACAGCCCGTCCTCGCATCCCTGGGTGATTCCGGAGGCGGCCAGCGCCTCGATGTTGTCCTTGTGCACCGAGTCGAAGGTGTCGGTGAACGTCGCCGACGCCGGCAGCGCGTAGCCGAGGTCGATCTGGGGGACGTTCTGGCCCTGGCTGTAGGTGGCGAACCCGCCCGACCCGGTGTCACCGAAGGCGGTGGGGGCGATGCGCACCTCGTCGGAGGCATCCCAGGACGAGTCCCAGCCGGTGCGGTTCCAGGCAACCTTCTCGGTGCCGACGGCGTCGAGCTTGCCGGCCTCGACGACCCACAGGCCGACGTCGGTGGCGAGCGGGACCGTGCCGCCGCCCACGTAGGCGCTCTCGTCCACGTCGGTGAACACGAGTTTGTGGATGACGTTCTTGTTGGCCGGGCGCATCTTCAGCGTGCCCTCGACGACGACATTGGCACTCACCGTGACGGTGGTGCTGACGTTCGGGTCGAACGTCAGGGTGGTCCCGGCCGGGACCAGGAACCCTCCCGTGTACGTCTTGTTGCCCGAGACGGTGCCGGACAGGTTGATCGGCGGGACATCCCCGCCGAACAGCGCGATGCCACAGACATACGGTGTGGTGGTTCCTGCCGCGAGGGCGCTGCCGGTCCCAGCGACCATGAGCGCGCCCGCCGCTTTGGCGGAACCAGTGAGAAAACTACGACGATCCAGTAGAGACATGTGGGGCCACCTCCCTACGTATATCGCATGACCCCCGGCGGAAGTTTACCGAGGGGCGTCCTTTCCTCCCAGACGGTCGTCCATGCGACAGAGGCTCCATCGACCATCGGGCCGGCAACTTGAGAGGGCGAGCCACCCTGCCAGGAATTGCCACGCTCCGTGAGGGCGGCGATCGGTCAGAACTCGGCCAGGTCGACGGCCCGCTCGACGATTCCCTCGGTGTTGGGCAACAGCGCTGCCTCGAGAGGCGCGGCGAAGGGGAAGGTGGGCACGTCGGGGGTGGCGTAGCGCTTCACCGGGGCGTCGAGGGACTCGAATGCCCGGTCGGCCACCTGCGCTGCGATCTCGGCGCCGAAGCCGACGAACTCGTTGTCCTCGTGCACCACCAGGACCCGGCCCGTCTTCGCCACGGACGCCTCGATCGTGTTCCAGTCGAGGGGCTTGAGGGAGCGGAGATCGATGATCTCGGCCGACACGCCTTCCTCGGCGAGCAGGTCTCCCGCTTCGTTGGCGAAGTAGGCCATCGCCCCGTAGCTCAGGATCGTGACGTCCGTACCGGCCCGCCGTATGGCGGCCTTGCCCAGCGGCACGCGGTGCTCTCCGGCCGGGAACGCGCCCTTGCAGAGTCGGTAGAGGCGCTTGGGCTCCATCACCATCACCGGGTCCGGGTCCTCGATCGCCGACCACAGCAGGCCCTTCACGTCGGCGGGCGTCGACGGCACGACGACCTTCAGCCCCGGCACGTGCGCATAGAACGCCTCGATCGACTGCGAGTGGTACAGCGACCCGTGGATACCGCCACCGAAGGGGACGCGGATCACCAGCGGGCAGTTCCAGTCGCCGGCGGTGCGATACGAGATCCGGGCCGCCTCGCTGACGATCTGGTCGAAGGCCGGGTGGATGAAGTCGGCAAACTGGATCTCGGCGATCGGGCGCTTGCCGGCGGCGCCCATCCCGATGCCGATGCCGATGATCAACGACTCGGCCAGCGGGGTGTTGAAGCACCGATCGGAGCCGTAGGTGTCCGTGAGGCCGACCGACGCCTTGAAGACACCGCCCTTCGGATCGCCGACGTCCTCGCCGAAGAGCACGACCCGATCGTCGTGGGCGAACATCTCGTGCAGCGTCCGGTTGACGGCCGTGATCAGGTTGACCTGCTCGCCGGCGACGCCCGGTGCGGGCTCGGTCGTGGCGGGATGATCGAGGAAGGGTGCGTGATAGACGAAGCTCGTCGGGTTGGTCGGGTCCTCGGCCGCCTCGGCCGCCTTCACCGCCTCGGCCACCTCGAGGGTCACCTCATCTTCGAGTTTCTCCTCGAGGTCGTCGCTCAGCAGCCGGGTCTCGATCATGTACTGCTTCAGGATCAGGATCGGGTCGCGGCGGCGCCACATCTCGACCTCTTCGCGGCTGCGGTAGGTCTTGTCGTCGTCGTCGGACGTGTGGGCGTAGTAGCGGTAGGTCTTCGCCTCGATGAGGGTCGGCCCGTGGCCGCTGCGAGCTCGCTCGACGGCCTCCTTGGCCACCTTGTAGACGGCGAGGATGTCGTTGCCGTCGACGTAGACGCCCGGGATGTCGTAGCCGCGGGCCCGGTCGGCCACCTGCCCGGCGACCTCCTCGGTGACCGGCACCGAGATGGCGTACTGGTTGTTCTCGATCACGAAGACCATCGGGAGCCGGTGGATGCCGGCGAAGTTCATCGCCTCCGACCAGTCGCCTTCCGAGGTCGAGCCCTCGCCACCGTGGACGGCCACGATCGCGTCGGAGCCTTGGGTCTTGAGGGCGTGGGCGATGCCGGCGGCGTGCGGGTACTGGGTGGCGATCGCCGACGAGTGGGTGAAGATCCGCTTCTCCCGGTGCGACCAGTGGTTGGGCATCTGGCGCCCGCCGCTCGACGGATCCGCGGCCTTCGACATGACACCGAGGAAGACCTCGGTCGGGGTCATGCCCCACGCCACCGCCACGCCGACGTCCCGGTAGTAGGGGAGCGACCAGTCTCGGGACGGGTCCATGGCCGCCACGACGCCGACCTGGGTGGCCTCGTGGCCGGAGGCGGAGACGACGAAGGGCACGCGGCCCTGACGGTTGAGTGCCCACATCCGGTCGTCGATGCGCCGGGTGAGCAACATGGTGCGGTAGAGGTCGACGACATCGTCGTCGGTGAGGCCGAGCTCGCGGTGCGAGTCCTTGATGTCCTGGATCAGCTCCACGATCCGATCAGCTCCCCTGATTGACGGCATTTCCAGAGCGGCGACCCGCCTGTGGTGAGGCGTCGCCGATCTCACCGGCGACGACGGTTCGCGTCGTCACCGGCCCCGAAAGCACAAACCCCGCCTGGTGGCGGGGCTCGATGTGTCAGCGCTGGGCAGTCGCGATCCCGGGGAGGATCAGGACCGTGGGGCGCGACAGGAAGAGGAGTACATCACTCCTGGATCCGGGCGGCCCCGTGCGCACTTCCCGTGTGAGGGTCGACACGAGAGCGAGTGTAGTGGACCCGCCGTTCCTGAAGAGAGGGCTCGGCCTGCGGCCTCGCCGTACTGAGTACTGAGTACTGAGTACGGCTGACAGCGGAGCTGTCAGCCTCTCGGGTCCCAGGTGAAGAACCTGGTCGTGATGACCAGCGACACCACGAACCAGACCGTCATGTTGGCGATCCCGCCCCATTGGATCACCGCGCCGGTGTGGAACGGGTTGAAGGCGTCGGAGAACATCTGCACGAACGGCTTGAGCGGGAAGATGTCGCCGGCGGTCTGCAGCCACGACGGCGCATCGTCGGTCTGGATGAAGATGTCGGAGATGAAGGCCATGGGCAGCACGACGGCCTGAGCGACGGCCGGCACCGACTCGCCGTTCTTGACGATGGCGGCGACCGCCAGGCCCATGGCCGAGAAGGTGGCCATCCCGAGCACGAAGACGCCGACGGCGACGGCGAGGTTGCTCCAGACGATCCTGAAGTCGTACAGCAGCCAGCCCAGCGAGAACATCAAGACGATGGAGATGACGGCGATCCACACACCCGAGCCGATGCGTCCGGCCATGTAGACCCAGGCCGGCAGGGGCGTGCCGCGGACGCGTTTCAGGATGCCGAGGTCGCGGCTCTGGGCGGTCCCGATCGCCAGGTTGGTGAAGGTGGCGGACACCGCCGCGAACACCGCGATGGCCGGGGTGAAGAACTGCGAGAACGGCACTCCTCCGGCTGACTCTTCACCGAAGAAGAGGCTGAACAGGACCAGGAACATGACGGGGAGGGCGAGTGTGAAGAAGGCGGCCACCGGCGTGCGCCAGAAGTTCGAGTTCTGATGGCGGATCTGGCCCCAGAGCAGCGACGCAGGCGACGGGCGGGGCGGGGCGTCGACGGTCACGAGCCACCGTCTTCATGGCCGACGATGTCGAGGTACACGTCCTCCAGGCTCGGTCTCGTCACCTCGAGCCCGTCCATGGACACACCGTGGTCGAGTGCCCAACTCGTCAGGGCATGCAGGTCACGAGTGGGGTCGGCGGAGCGGTAGACCGCCCACTCGCCCTGGACGGCCGGCCCGTCGCCGATCGCCGGCAGGCCGTCGGCCGGCGCCCGGAAGCGGATCGTCGTGACCGGTGCCGACTCGCTCAGCGACTCGGGCGTGCCCTCGGCGACGACGACTCCGCCGGCCAGCACCGCGATGCGATCGGCCAGGTGCTGGGCCTCGTCGAGGTAGTGGGTGGTGAGCAGGATGGTCTTGCCGAGCGAGGCCAGGTTCTCGACCAGCTCCCAGGACTTCCGGCGGGCGGACGGGTCGAAGCCGGTGGTCGGCTCGTCGAGGAACACGAGGTCGGGGTCTCCGACCAGGGCCAGGGCCAGGTCGAGGCGGCGTCGCTGCCCACCGGAGAGGGTCTTGACCCTGGCGTCCGCCTTCTCTTCGAGGCCGACGAGACCGATGAGCTCGGAGGCGGCCCGGCGGCCCCGGTAGAACGAGCCGTAGAGGTCGATCGCCTCGCGCACGCTCATCGTCGGCTCGATGCCCGTCTCCTGGAGCACGATGCCGATCCGATCGCGATAGGCGGTGCCGCCTCGGGCGGGGTCGTGGCCCAGCACCTCGAGGTTGCCCGATGTGGCGGACCGGTATCCCTCGAGGATCTCGACGGTCGTCGTCTTCCCGGCGCCGTTGGGACCGAGCAGCGCGAACACCTCTCCTTCCTGGACGGAGAAGGAGACCCCGTCGACCGCGACGACCGACCCGTAGTGCTTGCGTAGGTCGGTGACGGTGATGGCGGCCATGGCGACAGCGAGCCTAGGCGCAACCTCGCTTGCTCCGGCCGACGGCGGTTTCGGTAGCCTGCCCGCCGTGACCCGTGCCGCCTATCTCCGGGTGTACGTCCCGGCCGACGCCAACGAGCGACCGGTCTATGGCTACGTGGAGCCGTCTCTTCCCTGGTCGCGCACGCTGCGATCGGGCCGTTTCGGACTCCTCGCCGAGCCGCTCGATGACGATGGCTACGTCGCCGAGTGGCGCGGCGAGCACTACGTCTGCCCTCGCAACGCTCGCCTGCGCATGTTGCAGGGCGTGGTGGCGTTCCATGCCGCCTACCGGGAGGCGGGAGGCGGCTATGTGATTCCCGAGTACACGGCGCGACTGGCAGCCGACGAGCTCGATCGCATCTTCAGCGAGAGCCCGGAGCTTCGCTCGCACATCCTCACGTCCGCCTGGCACGTGCCTCCCCGCTGGTTCCTCGCCTTCGACGCCGACGAGAAGGAGATCATCGAGCGGCGCGGGCACGCCGGCGTGCGCTATCGGGCCGCCATCGAGCCGGCCACCCGGCGGGTGCGCCGTGCTCGGGATGCGGTCGAGGCGGCCGGCTTCGACAGCTCGATCACCAGTGAGATCAGCGAGTTGCTCGAGTGGGTCGAAGCGTTCCCTCGCAACAGCATGCTGGAGCTCGACTACGGCAGCACGGCGCTGTTCTTCTCGGAGAGCGAGCTGGTGCTCGACGACAGCGCCGAGCTGATCGCCATGTCCGTCCAGGCATTGGAGCGCGGCGACTTCATGGAGGCCCAGCAGCACTACTTCGAGCTGGTCGGCCGCTGGCAGGAAGCCATGGCCGTAGGCCAGAGCAGCTAGATCAGTCAACAGTCAACAGTCAACAGTCCGGATCCCGGTTTCCGGTATCCGGGTCCCGGGTCCTCTCAGATCAGGGCCAGGACGACCGGGAGGGTCACGGCTGAGAGCAGGGTGCCGGCCAGGACGACCGAGGTGACGTAGTCGGGCTCGAGGTCGTGCTCGAGGGCGATCAACGAGGTGAAGACGGCGGCGGGCATGGCGGCCTGGATGATGAGGACCGCCGCCGCGTCACCGGCCAAGCCGACCAGCGTCGCCAGTCCGGCGGCCACCAGCGGCGATGCGACCAGCTTCAGGCCGATCGGCAGCGCGGCGAGGCGCCGGGGGAGAGCGCGTTCCATCGAGGACAATTGGATGCCGAGTGTGAGCAGCATCACCGGGATGAGCGCGCCGGCGAGCAGGGACACCGGGCGATCGAGCCAGATCGGCAGGGTCGTGTTCGACGTGTTGACCAGCAGCGCCGGGAGGACGGCCACCGTGAGCGGGGTGGTGAGTGCTGCTCGGGCTGCCGACCACCAGGATCCGGTTCGGGCAGTCGCCAGGCCGACGCCGATCACGAAGCCGAGCGTGTTCACGGTCACCATGACGATCCCGGCGATAGGCAGCACCGGGGTGCCGAGTGCGAAAGCGCTGATCGCCAGGCCGAAGTTCCCCACATTGCCGTGGACGGACGTCAGTACCGACGCCGAGCGCGCCGACCGGTCGACGCCGGCGAGGCGGGCGGTCAGGTGGGCGGCGACCCCGACCACGACCATGCCGGCCGCAGCCGCTCCCACGAGACGCACCACCTCTCCGGCCTCCAGTTCCGCTCCGGCCAGAACGTCGAAGATGAAGGCAGGCCCGAGCACCCAATACGAGAGGGTGGCCGGCGCCCGAGCCTCGGCGCCGACGGTGCGGGCGAGGATCAACCCGACGGCGACGAGCGCATAGACCGGGACGAGC
>JBPEXB010000452.1:0-13672 GCA_052032125.1 Acidimicrobiia bacterium | reverse complement strand
CCCCATGGTCGTCAGCCCTTCGGGAGTCCTACTCCCCCGGGCCCTTGCACTCGGAGACCTGAGCCGCCTCGTAGGTGGTCCAGGGCTCGATCTCGACGTAGGTGCTCCACCCGACCTGCTGATCGGGGTCGTAGAGGTTGTTGAGCTCGTCGGTCTGCGTGTGGTCGAAGACCTCCGGCGTCAACGTGGTCACGAACGGCTCCTCGTTGCCCTGGAGCACCGAGATGGCGATCGCGGTCCCGACGCCGCCGATGGCCGGCGGGTTGGTCACCGCCGCACCCTGCAGCCCGTCGACCTCGATCAGCTGACGGACGAAGCCGTTGTTGTCGGCTCCGACGATCGGCACGTAGGCCGCGTTGGCCGTCTGGAACTGCTCGACGACCGTGTAGTCGATCCCCGAGGTCCAGATGCCGTCCACGTTGCCGGCACTGATGATGTCGAGTGCCTGCTGCGCGCCGACGGTCGGGTCCCAACCCGTGAAGGTCTCCTGGACCACGGTGATCCCCGGGTAGTCGGCGAGCGCCGCCAGGAAGCCGTTGTGCCGATCGGTGTCGGCCGGCACACCGTCGATGCCGCGCATCTCGACCACGTTGCCCGAGCCGCCGAGCTGTTCGAACAGCCAGCGAGCGCCGAGCTCGCCGTACAGCGTCTGGTCGTTCGTCGCCACGTAGGCACCTTGCGCGGTGACCGCCTGATCGACCGCCACCACCACGATGTCCTGGGCGATCGCCTCCTCGATGACCGAGTTGAGGCCCTCACGGTCGGTCGGGTTGATGATGATGGCGTCGACACCCTGGGAGATCAGGCTCTCGATGTGGCCGATCTGCCCGGTGGTGTCTGCGTTCTCGTTGATGACCACGACCTCGTCGACGACGCCGGACGCCAGCGCCTCGGCCTTGACGGCGCAGATCATCTGCTCGCGCCAGCCGTTGCCGACCAGCGTGTTGCTCACGCCGATCGTGAAGCTGTCGTCCCCGCCGCCGTCGCTCCCACAGGCGGTCGCCACCATGGCGAAGACGCCCAGGATCGCCACATGGCGGGCGAGTTTTCTCAATCGACTCATGGGGTTACCCCTCCTCATCGTCGGATGGCCGCCGGCAGGCGGCATGTCCCTTCCTCCTGTGGGTCGGACAGCCCGACCCGGAGACCTGTCGAAGCCATTTCTACCGATCGAGCGGCTGCGGTGACGGGGGGCTTCACGGCCCGTCACCCCCGATGACCCCCGCCAGCCGGCGGCCATAGTCCGCATAGGCCTCGTCGAAGAGCGCCTGGGAGCGCTCCGCGCCGACGAGCACCGAGCTCGTCAACACCGCCGGCAGGCGACCGGACGCTGCCAGCAGCTCGGCGGTGTCGACCTTCAGCATGTTGGCCACCGCGGTGGCCGCCACGGTGGAGAGCGGCCCGACGGGCGTGTCGAGGTCGGCGACGGGGACCCCCGCATCACCGGCCGGGGTGCACAGGTCGATCACGACGTCGGCGTGATCGAGCAGCCTGCCCCCGGAGGAATGGAGGGACTCGGACTGGCGTGAGTGCTCGACCGAGGTGGCCGCTGCCACCCGCACTCCTCGCCGGCGGGCGTGCATCGCCATCTCGATCGGGACCGCACTGGTCCCTGACACGCTGAACACGATCAGCACGTCACCAGCACCGAGGTGGAAGTTGTCCAGGATGACCTCGGCGAGGCCTTCGGTCCGCTCGATGAACATGGCCTGCCGCTGGCCGTTCACTCCCACCACCTGCGTGTGGAACGTCATGGAGAGCTCCGCCATCGGATGGAAACCGGGGTACGAGCCGTAGCGGGGGAAGAGCTCCTCGACCGGGATCCGCGAGTGCCCGCTCCCGAACGCGTGGACCAGACGGCCGCTGCCGATCGAGTCGGCGCACCAGCCTGCCACCGCGGCGATCGCCTCCGACTGCGTGGCCTCGATCCGGTCCAGCACCTGCCGGGCGGCCTCCAGCCATCTCGCCGACGCTCCTGCTCCCGACCCTGCGGTCATGTGCTCCCCTGCTCCGCCGCCGCCCACCCGGCTCCGCGCCGGCAGTGGACGATCCTCTAGAGTTCTCTAGATGTCTAGAGGTGTTGGGACCCTACCACCGGGAGCGACCGAGCGGAGCCGGGTGGCGGCTTGAATCAGCACCGCCCCCGCTACGAAGAGATCGCCGAGTTCCTGCGCGGCCTCGTCGCCTCGGGGAGCCCGGGTGACCGGCTCCCTTCGGACGCCGAGCTGGCCGAGCGGTTCGACGTGAGCCGCATGACCGCCCGCCACGCCGTCCAGGTGCTGGCCAACGAACGGCTGCTCCACCGTGAACAGGGCAGGGGGACCTTCGTCTCCGACCGGCCGGTGCCGCGCCTCCTGGGATCGGCGCTGTCGTTCACCGAGAGCATGCGGGTCCGCGGCCTGCAGGCGTCCTCGAAGGTCCTCGACGTCCACCAGGAGCAGGCCAGCCCGGAGGACGCCCGGGCGCTGGAGATCGAGACCGGGGCCGACGTGGCCGTCCTCACCCGGTTGCGCCTGGCCGACGGTCTGCCCATGGCGATCGAGCGTGCCGTGCTGGCGCCGTCGGTGGCGTCCGTCGTCGACGACATCGGAGAAGGCTCGCTCCACGGTTGCTTCGAAGCGATCGGGCGGGTGCCGGCGTGGGCCCGGGCACGGGTCACCGCCCGCCCGGCCGAGGATCGGGAGCGAGAACTGCTCGAGCTGGCCGAGGACGGCGTCGTCCTGCACGAGCATCGGATCATCTACGACGACGCAGACCGGCCGCTCGAGCACACGGAGACGTGGTACGCCGCAGAGCGCTACGTCTTCGACGCAGTCATGACCGCCGAGCACGCACCGTGAGCACCCTCGGCATCGACCTGGGTGCCACGAACACGAAGCTGGTGGTGCTGCACGACGACGACCGGATCGAGACACTGGAGAGCTTTCCGACCGGCGGCGAGCTGGGCCACGATGCCGCCATCGCACGCTTGGTCGAGCGGGTCGATGACGTGCTGGCGGACCGGCGTGTTTCCGCCATCGGCGTGGGCACACCCGGCCTCTTCGACGACGACGGGGTGGTCACGATCTTCACCAATCTGCCCGGACAGTGGATCGGTGTGCCGCTGCTCTCGATCCTGGAGAGCGCTTGGGGTCTTTCTGTCCGCCTCATCAACGATGCCAGGGCCTTCACGCTGGCCGAGGGCACCCTCGGCGCCGGCAAGGGGGCGCGGGTCATGGCCGGGCTCACACTCGGGACCGGCGTCGGGGGCGGCATCCTCATCGATGGCGAGTTGTTCCACGGAGCGAGCGGCGTGGCCGGTGAGATCGCGCACCAGACGGTCGAGCCCGACGGCCTGCTGTGTGGCTGTGGCAACCGTGGCTGCGCGGAGGCGGCTGCTCGGGCCGGCACGCTCATCGACGCCACCGGGCGTCCCACGCTCGAGGACGTCTACCGAGGGCGCCGGGAGGGCGATCGGGCGTCCGTGGCCGCCGTGGAGCGTGCGGCTGCGGCACTGGGCACCGCCCTCGCCAACGTGATCACGGTCGTCGGCCCGGAGGTGATCGTCATCGGCGGTGGCGTCGTGGCGGCCCTCGGCGATGAGGTGCTCGACCCGATCCGTGAGGCGACCCTCGCCCGTGTGACCCTCGTGGACCACGACCGGGTGCGCATCGTGGCCGCGTCCCTCGGCAGCGAAGCCGGCGCCGTCGGGGCCGCCGTCACCGCTCGATGATCAGGCTTCGCTGACGCTCCAGCCGGCGTCGACGACGAGGCACTGGCCGGTGATCGCCTGCGCATCGGGCCCCAACAGAAAGACGATGCTGGCCGCCACGGCGTCCGGATCGATCATGCCCCCGGCCAATGGCTGCTTGGTCGCCAGGTACCGCTGGATGTCCGGGTCATCGGCCGCCCGCCCCGCCATGGGGGTGGCGGTGGCGCCGGGCAGCACGGCGTTGACCCGGAGGCCGTCGGCGGCGTAGGTGGCGGCGAGTGCGCGTGTGAGCGACAGCGCCGCGCCCTTGGCGGCCGTATAGGCGTGGGTCTCGAAGCGCGGGGAAGAGGGGGCGATGGCCAGGACCGACGAGACGATGACCAGGGACCCGCCCCGGCCCCGCATCCTCGAGATCGCCTCGTGCGCCGTGGTGTAGACCGGGGTGGCGTTCTGCTCGAAGGTGGCGCGCCAGGCGTCGGCGGTCAGGTCGTGGATCGGACCGTCCCCGTGACGGCGCCCGCTCCCGCCGGCGACCGCCGCCACCGCGTCGACCGGCCCCAGCGCCGCTTCGATCTCGTCGAATGCCCGCGCCGCCTCTTCGGAGTGCCGCAGATCGGCGACGGCCGCCGCCACCATCCCCTCGCCGCCGAGGCTCTCGGAGAGGCCTTCGACTTCGGGCGCCTCCATGCCGACAACACCGACGGCGGCTCCCTCCGAGAGCAACCGCCGGGCGGTCGCAGCACCGATCCCGCTCGCGCCGGTGACCAGGGCCGTGGTCCCCTTCAACCTGCTCATGCGGGCTGGTCTAGCAGTCGGAGAGGGCCGAACGCTGTTCCGGATGCCGGAATTCGACGGTGAACCGCTTAGAATCGTATAAACAGCCCAGGTGCGGTGCCACGGGATGGTCGGGTCGCGCTCGACAGCCCTTCAGGAGCGCCGCCCTCGACGACGGAAAGCCGATGAAGCGAGACGAGCCCAGCCCGAGCCTGGTCGACCAGGTGCTCCTCCACACCCGCCAGCGCATCCTGACCGGCGAGTACCCGCCGGGATCCCGGCTGCGACTCCACCGCCTCGCCCGCGAATCGGGTGTGAGCCTCATCCCGGTCCGCGAGGCCCTTCGCATCCTCGAAGCCGAGCGCCTGGTGCACACGGTCCCCAACAAGGGCGCCACCGTGGCCGAACTGTCGATGGAGGACCTCAAGGACCTCTACGCCGTCCGCAAGCAGCTCGAGTCCGACGCGGTCGCCTCATCGCCACCGCTGGCCGACGAGGAGATCGAGCATCTCGAGGAGATCCTCGACGAGCTGGCCAAGGCCAACGAGCGCAATGACATTCCCCGGGCGATGGAGCTGCACCGGGCCTTCCACTTCGGCCTCTACGAGCGGGGTCGCTCGGATTGGCGGATCCACCTGATCGACACCCTGTGGAACCACGCCGAGCGGTACCAGTGGCTGTCGCTCGCCGAACGCCACGACGCGGCGTTCGCCGAGCACCATCGGATCATCGAGGAACTGCAGAAGGGCGATCGCAAGAAGGCGGGCACGGCACTCCGCCAGCACCTGGCGACCACCCAGCGACTGCTCGAAGAGGCCTACGCCGACAAGGTGCGGCTCCGGGCGGTCGGCGACTCCTAGCCGACCTCCGCCGAGCCAGACGAGCTCGGCCGGTCACAGATCGTCGTACGCCCCTCGCAGGAAGTCGAGGATGACCTCGACGGATCGCTCTGCCTGCTCGATGTAGTGGCCGTGGCCGCTCCCCTCGAAGACCTCCAGGTGGCCGTTCACGAGGTGGTCGGCGACGTATCGGGCATCCGCTCCCCCGGGGCCGCCGTCGAGCGGTGTGAGCACGTCATCGGACCCGACCATCACCAGCGCCGGGCACGTCACACGCGCCAACACGTCCCGCACGTCGGTGTCGATCATCGCCTGGCAGGCGTCGAGGAAGACCGGGAGTGACGCATTGCGGGCGGTGACGTCCCGCATCTCGTCGAGCACCTCGTCACCCAAACCGTCCAGGTAGTCGCGTGAGAAGGCGTGCGTGAGCAGCATCCGTGCCAGTTCCTCCGACTCGATGCCGTAGGCGGTGGCGATCGCTTGCCACACGCGGAACATGTGCACGCTCATGGCATCGCATTTGGCGACGGCGCCGGCGCCGAGGAGCAGCCGGTCCACCCGCTCGGGGAACCTGGCGGCGAAATCGAGGGCGATGAAGCTCCCCATGCTGCCGCCGTGGACGTGGACGCGCTCGACGTCGAGCGCGTCGAGCAGGCCCGCCAGGTCTGCGCTCCACACCTCGATCGTGTACCGCTGGTCGGGACGGTCGGACTGGCCGTAGCCGCGATGGTCGTAGTCGAGGACGCGGTAGTGGCGGCTGAGCTCGGGCGTGATCGTGGCGTATCCCTCGTGGGCGCTCACCGCCCCGCCGACCTGGACCACCGTCTCGCCCTCGCCCGAGAACTCGTACCACAGGTCCACACCGTTCACCCTGGTCTTCGCCACCCGGACTCCTCGCACTCGGATTTGATATTTTACGCTCGGCCAGCATTCCACCGAGGAGCGGCTCATGGCGTCAGCCACCGTCAACGGAGTCGAGATCTTCCACGTCGTCACTGGCGACGGCCCGTGGGTGATGCAGGTCCCCGGCGCCGTCTCCGGGCATGCCGGCTACGCAGCGGTCACGCCGGCGATGGCGCAGAAGTTCCGGGTGCTCGACTACGACCCGCGCGGCTACGGCCAGTCCGATCGCCCGGAGCAGCGCTACACCTTCGACGTCTGGGCCGACGACATGGTGGGCCTGCTGGACGCCCTCGACATCGAACAGGCCCATGTGCACGGCGGGTCGATGGGCTCGACGCTGGCGATCTACTTCGCCGCTCGCCACCCCGACCGGGTGCGGGGGCTGGTGCTGTCGGGGTGCACGGCCAAGTCGGATTTCATGGCGGTGGCGCAGTACGAGGTGTGGAAGGCCCTGGCTCGCGCCTACGGCACCGGAAGCCGCGAGCTCGCCTACGAGCTCGCCTCCAAGGCGACCAACCGCGCCTTCCTCGACGGCCCGGACGGAGGCGAGGGACTGGTGGACGCCATCGCCGAGCTGGCCGGGACCTTCGTGTCGACCGAGGTGTTCTGCGACGCCTGTGACGCCTTGATCGAGGTCGACGTCACCGACGACCTCGGCCGTGTGACAGCGCCGACGCTGGTGATCTGCGGCGAGGCGGACATGCTGACCCCCGCCGAGCAGGGCCCCACCGGCGCCGGCGGGCGCTACATCTTCGACCACCTCACCGCCGCCCGGTTCAAGGAATACGTGTCCATACCGGGGAGCGGGCACGCCAATCTGATGGACAGCCCGGACGAGTGCATGGCGGCCATCGTCCCCTTCCTGGAGAAGGTCGACGGCAGCTGACGATCACCCGGCCGTGGTGGCCTCGGCCTCCGCTGCTACCGAGGCGCCGGCCGCCACCACCGGATTGGTGAGCGTGCCGATCCCCTCGATCTCGAGGCTGACGGTGTCGCCGGCGCGCAAGAACTCGGCAGGGTCTCGGGCAAAACCCACACCGCTCGGGGTCCCCGTCGAGATCACGGCTCCCGCCCGCAGCGTCACCGCGGCCGACATGAACGACACGAGCGTCGGCACGTCGAAGATCAGGTCGTTGGTGCTGGACGATTGTTTCAACTCGCCGTTGACCCACAGACGGATCTGCAGGTCGTCGGCGGCGCCCAACTCGTCGACCCCCGTCATCCACGGGCCCATCGGCTTGAACGAGTCGAACGACTTCGCCCTGCTCCACTGCCCTTCCGACATCTGGATGTCACGGGCCGAGACGTCGTTGACGATCGTGTAGCCGGCGACGTGATCCAAGGCCTTGTCGGGCGGGATGTCGCGCCCGGGCTTGCCGATCACGATGCCCATCTCGACCTCCCAGTCGACCTCGTCGGTGAATGCCGGGATCTCGATCGGATGGCCGGGGTGGGTGATGGCGGAGGGGAGGAACGCGAAGGTCAACGGGGTCGCCGGGATGTCGGCACCGGCTTCGGCGGCGTGGCGGCGGTAGTTGAGGCCGACCCCCACGAACTGCGGTGGGTCGGTGATCGGTGCCTGCAGCTCGACGTCCTCGATCGGCGTCGGAGCAGCAGCGGGTGTGGCGGCGGAGAGGTCGACCTCGGCGGCGAGCGCCGCCGCCAGGCTGCCTTCGTCGGCACGGAAGACCTGCCCGTCTTCCACGAAGCCCCACGACACCAGCCCCTCATGGACGAACTGTGCGACTCGCATGCGGCTCTCCCCACGCCAACAGGGTCAGATTGTATATCATTTGGCCTTCCCGAGCGTGAGGAGCGTCAGGCGTGAAGGCCATCGACGTCGAGGCACTGTGTCCGCCGCCGGAGCCGTACTCCTATGCGATCGAAGCCGGAGGTGCTCTGTACTTGGCGGGCCAGGTGGCGCTCGATGCGGAAGGTCGGGTCGTCGGCGCCACTGTCGAGGAGCAGGCCCGCCAGGTGTGGCGCAACATCGCCGACGTGCTCGAAGCAGCCGGCAGCTCGCTCGCCGACGTGGTCAAGATCACGTACTACATGCAGGACATCAGGGAGATCGCCGATGAGATCCCTCTTCGGGAAGAGCTGTTCAGCGGCCGTCCACTCCCGGCCGTGACCGCGGTGCAAGCAGCCGCGTTGGGGCTCCCGGGGCTGAAGATGGAGGTGGACGTGATCGCGGTTCCCGGTGGCTGATCTGCCGGTGGAGCCCGTGCGCCGGCTGCTGGAGGCTGTGGGCCTGGTGGGACCTGCGTTCGACCCCGCCGCGGTCGCCGCCGACCTCCAGGCCGCCATGGACTCGGCCGCCACCCTCGATGATCTGTTGGGCGACGATTCGGTGCCCGATCCCACCAGCTTCGATCCTCGATGGCTGTGAGCATCTCCCAGCTCGGGCGTCTCCTTCGCGCCGGAGACACCACGGCGACCGAGCTCACCGAACGCACGCTGGCCGCCGTCGAGGCGCTCGACGGTGAGCTCCACGCCTTCGTCCTGGTCGATGCACACGGAGCGCGGGAGGCGGCGGCGGCGGCCGACGCGGCGATCGAGCAGGGCTCAGGCGGGCCGTTGTGCGGTATCCCGGTTGCGATCAAGGACATCATCGACGTGGCAGGGCAACCGACCCGGTGCGGCTCGACCGCCTATGACGACGCGCCGCGCCGGCACGATGCCACCGTCGTGACGCGCCTGCGGGCGGCGGGAGCCGTGATCATCGGCAAGACGACCTCGCACGAGCTCGCCTGTGGCGTCTACAGCGCGCCGGCTCGCAACCCGTGGGACACGACTCGCCTGCCGGGCGGGTCGAGCGGTGGATCAGGGGCTGCGGTCGCCGCAGGGCTCGTCCCCGTGGCCCTCGGCAGCGACACGGGAGGGTCCATCCGCATCCCCGCCGCCGTGTGCGGCATCGCCGGGCTCAAACCCACGTACGGCCTCGTCCCCCGCACCGGCGTCGAGCCGTTGTCGTGGTCTCTGGACCACCTCGGGCCCCTCGGCGCCACCGTCGAGGATTGCGCCGTGACCCTGCAGGCGATCGCCGGGCCCGACCCGGCGGACCCCACGACTCGAGGAGCGCCGCCGAACGACGTGACCGCCAGGTTGGGCGGTGGGCTCGGCGGCGTGCGCATCGGCGTGGTCCGCTCCGGTCCGTTCCGACCCCTGGCTGACGACGTGGCCGAGGCCTTCGAGGACGCCGCGGCCTCGCTCGACGACGGCGGCGCCGACCTGGTGGAGGTCCGGGTGCCCGAACTCGACCACACCCTGGCGGCCGAATTCGCCATCGTCGGCCCGGAAGCGGCCGCCTACCACCGAAGCCGACTGCGCGAGCGACCCGAGGACATCGACCCTGCCATCCGGTCGCTCCTGGTCAACGGCACCCTGCAACCCGCTGCCGACTACCTGCGCGGCGGTGCCGCACGAGTGGCGATCCGCGACGGCATGCGGCGGGTCTTCGAGGAGCATCGACTCGATGTCGTGGTCTGCCCGACGCTGCCCGCCACCGCCGCCGGGCACGACCAGACCGAATTCGAATTCGATGGCCTGCCGGAGGACGTCACCGCCGCCTACGTGCGCACGACGGCCCCGTTCAACCTCTCTGGCCAGCCGGCACTCTCCCTTCCGTGCGGAGTCGATCGCCACGGGCTCCCCATCGGGCTGCAGGTCGCCGGGCGACCCTTCGACGAGGCGATGGTGATCCAGGTCGGCGCGGCGTTCGAGCGTCTGACGCCGTGGACGACACGCCGGCCCCGGGTTCACGTGGAGGCCGCATGAGCGACCCGATGCGGGTGCTGGTCTTCGACGGACCGCACCGATTCCACGTCGAGCAGCGGCCGACACCGGTCCCAGGAGACGGCGAAGTCCTGATCCGGATGGCCCACGTCGGCATCTGCGGCTCCGACCTGCACGGGTACACCGGAGAGTCGGGCAGGCGGGTCGCCGGCATGGTCATGGGTCACGAGGCGAGCGGCTGGGTGGAGGCAGTGGGAGCGGGCGTGGACGGCCTGGCCGTCGGCACCGAGGTCACCTTCAACCCGGCCCTCCCGTGCGACGGCAGCTGTGGCCACGTGCTCGAGAACCACTGTGCCCGACTGCGGGTGATCGGCGTCACCCCTGACATCCAGGGAGCCTTCGCCGACGCCATGCTGGCGCCCGCCGACCGCGTGGTGCCGCTGGAGGGGCTCAGTCTGCTGTGGGGGGCGGGAGTGGAGCCCATGGCGGTCGCCCTCCAAGCGGCACGTCGGGCAGGCGTTGCCGGCGGCCACCGTGTGCTGGTGGTCGGCGGCGGCATGATCGGCCAATCGATCGCGCAGACGGCCAAGCTCGAGGGCGCGACGGACGTCACGGTCTCGGACCCGATGCCGGAACGCCGGCGCCTCGCCGAAGCGTGCGGGTTTCGGGCAGTCGCACCCGAGGAACTCGACGACGATCCTGCCTTCGACATCTCCATCGACGCGGTCGGGATCTCGGCCACCGCCGCCGCAGCCATACGGGCAGTGCCGAAAGGGGCGACCGTGTGCTTCGTCGGGCTCGGGCTCGCCGAGATCACCATCCCGCTCTTCGACGTCGTCGTGCCGGAGCGCTCGATCGTGGGATCGTTCTGTTACACCCACGAGGTGTTCACCGAGGCCGCAGACCACCTGCGAGCCGGCCGGCTCGACCTGGAGCCTCTGATTGGCAGCGTCGAGCCCTTCGAGGAGATCCCCGCCGCCTTCGAGGATCTCGCCACCGGCGCCCGCCGCGACGCCAAGATCATGATGTCCACCGGCGCCCAGCCTCCGTCGTGAACGACCTGGCCAACCGCCTGGCGTCGCTCCACACGGCGCTCCTGTGCGACGCCCTCGATGCGATCGGCCACCGCCAGCAAGCGCTCGGCCCGACGATCCGACCGATCGCCGGGGGATCGACCCTCGTCGGCCGTGCCTATCCGCTGCGGTGCGCGCCGACGGAGCACGTCCCGGACGCGCCGTATGCCCAGCTCATCGAGGCCTTCGACCATCTCGACGAGGGTCACGTGGTCGTGATCCAGACGGGCGACCAGATCTCCGCGATGTGGGGCGAGCTGCTGAGCACCGCGGCCAGGGCGGCCGGCGCCACCGGCGCCGTCATGGACGGGCTCGTCCGGGACATCGACGACATCGAGTCGCTGGCGTTTCCGGTCTTCGGCACCGGGGTGTCACCGCTCGACTCGGCGGGACGCCAGGACGTCGTCGAGCACGGTCGACCCGTCAGCTGTGGAGCTGCCCGGGTCGAGCCCGGGGATTGGATCGTGGGAGACGCCATGGGCGTCGTGGCCGTGCCCGCCGGGGCGGCCGACGAAGTGGTCGAGCGGGCCGAGGCCAAGTCGTCCGGAGAGTCCACGGCCCGGCTGGAGCTCGAGCGGGGTGATTCGCTGAAGGAGGTCTTCGAGCGCCATGGCATCCTCTGAGCGCCTCGCAGTCACGCTGGGCGGCGTGACCGCCATCGCCGAGCTCGATCGCGACCGAGCGCCCACGACCGTGGACGGGATACTCGCCGCCCTGCCCGTCTCCGGCGACGCCTTCCACGGCATGTACTCGGGGAGCGAAGTGGCGCTGATGATCCCCGCCACGGTCTGGCTGCCCACCGAGAACGCCACGTCGCGGGTCGTGCCGGGTGACCTCGCGTACTACAAGGTGCGGGGCGGCGAGCACTACGGATTCCCCGACGATCTCGCCGAGCTGTGCTGGTTCTACGACCGGGACGCCAGGCCGTCGATGGCGGACGGCCCGGTGGCGGTGAACGTCTTCGGACGATTCGCGGACGGTTGGGACGCCTTCGCGGATGCCTGCCGGGAGATGCGGCAGACCGGCGCCCAGCCGGCCTCCGTGGAACGAGTCTGAGGAGGAGCGTTGCCGTTTGCGTCACTCCCCACCGGGATCGAGATGTACCACGAAGTGGTGGGTCGAGGAGATCCGCTCCTGCTGATCATGGGCACCGCAGCCGACCACGCCACCTGGGCCGCTCAGGTGGAGGCCTACCGGGACGAGTTCACGGTCATCACCTATGACGCCAGGGGAACCGGGCAGTCGACGCATCCGCCCGACCCGACCTCCTACTCGATGAGGATCCTGGCGGACGACGCCGCCGCCCTCCTGGATCATCTGGGGGTGGGGCGGGCCCACGTCTCCGGCCTGAGCCTGGGCAGCGCCACCGCCCAGGAGCTGGCGATCAACCACCCCGACAAAGTCGCCACACTTCAGCTGCACTGCACGTGGGGCAGGTCGGATGAATGGTTCAACCGGATGATCGACACCAACGCCCTGCCGGTGCAGCTCGACGACTTCGAGCAGTACATCCGCACCGCCTTGTTGTGGGTGTCCAGCCCGCAGTTCATCAACGATCGCCCCGACGACGTGGCGGCCTTCGAGCGTGGCTTCATCCTCGAGAACCCACACCCGCCGAGCAAGGAGGGCATGCTCGGGCACTTCCACGCCGACCAGACCCACGACACGCTCGACCGTCTCCACGAGATTCGGGTACCGACGCTGATCACCTCGGGGGAGGTCGACTGGCAGGTACCGACCCGCTACGGCCTGGAGGTCCAGGCCCGCATCCCTGGCTCGACCATGCACGTCTTCCGCGGGCCGGCGTCGAGCCACATCGCCTTCGTCGAGATGGCCGACGAGTGGAACGCGTTCACGCTGGGCTGGCTGCGCCGCCACTCGCCGATCTGAGCCTCAGTGGGCGGTCCACCCGCCGTCCACCGTGAGCACCGAGCCCGTCACGTAGCTGCTGGCGTCGGAGGCGAGGAACAGCGCCGCACCCTGGATCTCGTGCAACTCGCCCCACCGGCGCAACGCCACCTCGTGCTCGATGACCCGGCGGGCGTGGTCGCTGTGCTCGAACGGGAGGTTCATCTCCGTGAGAAAGGGACCCGGGGCGATGGCGTTGACCGTGACCCCGGTGCTCGCCCATTCCAGCGCCAGTGCCCTGGTGAGCTGGACGACCGCACCCTTGGAAGCCGTGTAGGCGGTGCGGTCGGGCGCTGCGACCAGCCCGAAGGTCGAGGCGATGTTGATCACTCGCCCGACGCCGGAGGCCTTCAGGTGGGGTGCCGCGGCCCGGCACATCGACCAGGCGCCGGTCACGTTGACCGCCAGCGACCGTTCGAAGTCGGTTCGCGACAGCTCCTCGATCGCACCGCGCACGTTGATGCCGGCGTTGTTGACCAGGATGTCGAGGCGGCCCAGCTCGCGCAGGGTCGCCGATACCGCCTCCTCGACCTGGTCTTCGCGGCTGACGTCCCCTGGCATGGCGACGACCCGACCGCCGGTGGTCCCGGCGATGGCGTATGCCCGCTGCTCCAGCGCCGAGGCATCGCGGCTCATGATCGCCACGCCGGCTCCGGCGTGGGACAGCGCTTCGGCGATCGTGGCGCCCAGACCCTGAGAGCCTCCGGTGATCAGCGCCGAGCGGCCGTCGAGCCGGAAGAGCTCCAGCG
>JBPEXB010000451.1:0-1991 GCA_052032125.1 Acidimicrobiia bacterium | reverse complement strand
ATGTTGACGAGATCCGCCAGGACCTCGTCGGAGGCGGTGATGATCCGGGAGTTCGCCTGGAAACCGCGCTGGGCGATGATCAGGTTGGTGAACTCGCGGGCCAGTTCGACGTTCGACATCTCGAGCGTGCTGGCGGCCAGCACGCCGCGGTCGGCGCTGCCGGGGTCGCCGATGCGGGCCTGGCCTGAGTTGGTCGACTCCTGGAAGTTGGAGTCGCCCACCCGCACGAGGCCGTTCGGGTTGTTGAACGTCGCCAGAGCGACCTGCCCCAACGTCCTCGTCCATCCGTTCGAGAACTGGCCGACGATCGTGCCGTCGGGAGCGATGGCGAAGTCGCGCAGCGTCCCGCTGGCATTGCCGTCCTGGTCGAGCGCCTCCATCGAGGTCGGCCCGCCGAACTGCACCAGCGGTGAGCTGGTCCCGAAGTCCAGGTCGAACGACATGGGCGCGGCGCCGGGCGGCGTGTAGCCGCTCACCGTGATCGGGTTGGTGCTGGTCAGGTTGCCGGCCGTGTCGAACGTGAACGCCGTGCTGCTGAGCGTCACCGCGGTGCCGTTGATCGTCGCCGACGCCGTGAAGGCGTTGGAGCCGGTCTTGGTCAGCGTGAACACCAGGTCCTGGGGATTGCCCAGGCTGTCGTGGACCACGATGCTGGCGTTGATGGCGTCACCCACCGGCAGCTGGGCATCGATGTTGCCACCGATCTCGACCACGCTGGTCAGGTTCGGGTCGATGACCTGGGCCAACGGCAGGTTGAGCGCCGTCAGCGGCCCCTGGTTGTCGACCAAGCCCGTGACCGGGTCGGCCAGCCAGCCCTGCACGAGCTGGCCGCTCGGGCTGATCAGGTTGCCCGCCGAGTCGAAGGCGAAGGCGCCGGCCCTGGTGTAGAACCGCTCCCCGTTCTCCTCGACGATGAAGAAGCCATCACCCTGGATGGCCACGTCCGTGCCCCGCCCGGTCACCTGGCTGGCGCCCTGGGTGAAGATCCCGTCGATGGCGCCGACGACCACACCGAGTCCAACCTGGATCGGGTTGGACCCTCCGGAGGTGGCGGTGCCGGCGGACGGGGCCTGGATGAGCTGGGACAGTGCTTCCTGGAACGTGATCATCGAGGCCTTGAAGCCCTGGGTGTTCACGTTCGCGATGTTGTTGCCTACGACGTCCATCATCAGCTGATGAGAACGCAATCCGGAGATGCCGGAGAACATCGATCGCATCATGAGAGGCGATCTCCTTTCGTTCGGCCCGTCCGTGGGGATCTCAGAGGCGGCGTCCGAGCCGCCCGGTGATCGATTCCGGGTGACTCAGGCGGCGCTCTCACCCCCTCCGTCGCTGCTCCCTTCGGCGACCACGTTGACACTGATGACATTGGCGAGCGGAACCTCGGTGCCGCCGCCCAACTCGAGGATCACACCCTCGGGGGCGAAGCGGACGCCGTCGACGACGTCGTTGACGATCAGGCCGTCGTAGCCGACCGCCTCGACTTCGTTGCCCACCATGTCGAGCCCGGCGGACAGCTGGCTCATGTTGATCAGCTGCTGCTGGGTGTCGGCGATGCCCTGGAGGGTCTCGACCATCGTGAACTGGGAGGTCTGCTGGAGCATGCTGGTGGCGTCGGCCGGCTCCATCGGGTTCTGGTAGCGCAGCTGGGCGACCAGCAACTGGAGGAACACGTCGCTCCCCAGGTCACCGAGCCCGCCGGTGCTCGACGCCGCTGCGCCGGTCGATGTGACTCCGTCGATCATCGGGAACCTCCTCGGACCATCTCCCGCAGCTCTTCATGGCTGGCGAAGCGCTGCGCTCGCCGCTCCCGTCGCCGCTGCGCCTCCTCCTCGTCCCACAGCGGGCGCCGGTCGCCCTCCTCCTGGTACTCGGAGATGTCCGCGACCTCGAAGCCGTGCTCGGTGAGCTCTTCACCGACCTGCTGGATCCAGTT
The DNA here is from genome assembly GCA_052032125.1 of Acidimicrobiia bacterium. GTDB lineage: Bacteria > Actinomycetota > Acidimicrobiia > Spongiisociales > Spongiisociaceae > JBPEXB01. Next base: position 55 of record JBPEXB010000451.1, on the reverse strand, counting down.
GATGTCGGCGCCGTCGGCGCCCTCGACCTGGATCATGAGACCGTTGGCGGCCATC
>JBPEXB010000450.1:0-6125 GCA_052032125.1 Acidimicrobiia bacterium | reverse complement strand
CCGGCCAGATGGCCGGGCCCCGGTCGTTTCATTCCGGAGGGAGGGAGGGTTCCGGAACGAGGTCGGATGTGGCGGTTGGTGGGGCAACACCCCGCCACACCACGGGGATCGATGGTCAGCTCGCGTTGATCGCGATCGTCCGGGGCAGCACCTCGGGGCGCTTCTCGAGCGTCACGGTGAGGACGCCGTCGCTGAAGGAGGCCTCGACGGCCTCGGCATCGAAGGCATCGGTGATCCGGATCGTGCGGGCGAAGGCGCCGCCGGCGATCTCGCGCCGGTGCAGCCGGGCGTCCTCGGGGATCTCGAAGGACCGCTCGCCCTTCAGGGTGAGCACGCCGTCCTCGACGGTGAGCTCGAGATCGTCGGCCTGGAAGCCGGCCAGCTCGAAGCGGATCGTGAGCGCCTGGTCGGTCTCGAACATGTCGACACGGGGAAGCCAGGTGCGGGTACCGGGCTCGCCGGCTGCGCCACGCACGGCGGCGTTGAAGAAGGCATCGACGTCACGGGCGAGGCTGAAAGGCCGGGTGCGCATGATCTGCATGAGGGTGTCTCCGTTCGGTGTCATCGTGGGTGGACGATACCACATAATCTGATAAGCAACAACTCAGATAATGTATCCTCTCCTCCGTACCCAGGCGTCCTGGTACCGTTCTCGCCACCCCGCCCGACCGGAGCCCCATGTCCACCGCATCTGATCCTGGTCAACTCACCCTGGGCATCGACCTCGGCGGGACCAAGATGGCGATGGCGACCGTGCGAGCCGACGGCGGCATCGAGCAGTTGCGCACCATGGCCCGGCCATCGGATGCGGGCGCGATGGAGACCATGCCGGTGAAAGAGGCCGCCTCGATGCTCGGCCCCGACGTCGGCGCGGTCGGGATCGGGGCCGCCGGGCTCGTCAAGCCCGACGAGGGGGTGCTCGTGTGGGGGCCCAACGTGGAGGGCCACCAGGTGCGTTTCAAGGACATCTTCGAGGAGCAGCTGGGCCTCCCGACCGTCGTCGACAACGACGCCACGTTGGCGGGGTTGGCCGAGACGAGAGTGGGGGCGGCAGCCGGGTATCGCCACGTGGCCATGATCACGCTCGGCACGGGCATCGGCGGTGGCTGGATGATCCACGGCGAGCGTTACCACGGGCGGAGCTTCGCCGGCGAGATCGGCCACATGATCGTCGACGTCGGGGGGCCCCGGTGCACGTGTGGTCAGCGGGGCTGCTGGGAGACGTTCGCCTCTGGGCGGCGGCTCGACCAGCTGGCCCGAGACCTGGTGGCGGCCCGACCCGACGGTGCCGTGGCGGCGCTGGCAGCAGGCTCGACGCCCAACGGCCGCCACCTCACCGACGCCGCCATCGACGGCGACCCGGCGGCGAGGGAGGCGCTGTCCGAGATGGCCGGGTGGCTGGGCATCGGGATCGCCAACCTGGTGGTCGCCTTCGACCCCGAGGTGGTCGTGATCGGCGGCGGCGTGTCTCGAGCCGGTGAGCTTCTCCTCGAACCTGCGCGACAATCCTTCCTCGAGACACTCGAAGGAGCCGAGCACCGTGACCCGACGCCGATCGTCGGCGCGGCGCTGGGCGAGCACGCCGGTGTGATAGGCGCCGGGCTCTTGGCCAGAGAGGAATGCTTGTGAGCGCCAGACGACCGGATCAGATCTACCAACCAGGCGGGAGCCGGGTGCCGGCAGAGCGTCAGTGGTGGCGGGAGATCGCTCTCGCCCTGCCCAACCTGGCGAAGCTCCTCACCCGTCTGGCCCGGGACCCGCGGGTGCCGCCCCGCTCGAAGACGTTCGCCGGGTTCATGGCGGCGTACCTCGTGTCGCCGATCGACCTCGTCCCCGACTTCATACCGCTGATCGGCAAGACCGACGACATTCTCCTGGTGGCGTTCGCCCTCAACCACATGTTGCAGGCAGCCGGCCCCGAGGTGGTGAGGGAGCACTGGGACGGAGAGGACGACGTGCTCGACATGATCCTCGACGTGGTCGACTTCGCCGCCGGCTTCGTGCCGAGGACCATCCGCGTGGCGCTCAACCGCATGCTCCGACGCTGAGCGCCGAAGCCCGTCCGCCGGGTCAGGTGGCGGGCGGCAGGTAGGCCTTGGTGGTGTAGTCCTGCACCATCCGGTGGGTGGAGAAGGCGTGGATGCTCGAGGCGATGGCCTCTTTCATCATCGCCGTCCAGCCGTGCGGGATGCCGTCGTCCGACCGGTCGTAGTAGAGCGGCACCACCTCGTCGGCCAGCACCCGGTAGAGATCGTCGGCATCCCGGGCGTCGGCGGCTCCGTGGTCGTGGTTCTCGTCGCCCCCGCCGAACGTCCAGCCGTTGGACCCGTTGTGGCCTTCGATCCACCAGCCATCGGCCACGGAGAGGTTCAGCCCTCCGTTCATCGCCGCCTTCATGCCCGAGGTCCCGCTGGCCTCCTGGGGCGGCCGCGGGTTGTTGAGCCACACGTCCACGCCTTGGGTCAGGAAGCGGCCCATGCGCAGGTCGTAGTCCTCGAGGATGTGGATGTGGCCGGCGAGCTCGGGTCGGTTGCTGATCTCGATGATCTGCTGGATCAGTGCCTGACCGTGGCGGTCGGCGGGGTGAGCCTTGCCGGCGAAGAGCACCTGCACCGGCCGCTCGGGATCGGTGAGGATCGGGATCAGGCGTCCGAGGTCGTGGAACAACAACGTCGCTCGTTTGTAGGTCGCGAAGCGGCGGGCGAAACCGATGGTGAGCTGATCACCCGGCAGGACGTCGTCGATGGCTCGCAGCTCGTCGGGGGCCAGCCCGTGGCGAGCCGCTTGGGCCCGCAGCCTGCCGCGGACGAATCGGGCGAGCATGTCCTTGCGATCGACGTGGCGTTTCCAGATCTCCGTGTCGGAGATCTCACCGATCAAGCCGGCCGCCGACGGGTCCTCCACCAGTCGGCCCTCCCACAGTGAGCCGAGGGTGTCGGTCAGCAGCCGGGACGTGTCCCGGCCGACCCACGTCGAGGGATGCACGCCGTTGGTCACGGCCACGGCCTCCCCGTCGAGGAGGTGGGCCCAGTCGCGCGACACGATCTCGGTGTGCTTCTTCGAGACACCGTTGACCACCCTGGCGTGCTTGATGGCGAGTGCCCCGAGGTCGAACTGCTCGTCACCGGGACGCTCCGAGGACGCCAGGTGCCACAGATGGCCGAGGTCGCGACCGACGGCGGCGGGCCAGGCGTCGAGGTACTTCTCGGCGATGGCCCGGTCGAAGCTCTCGTTGCCGGCCGGCACCGGGGTGTGGAGCGTGAACACCGTCGAGGACCGCACCGCCTCGGTGGCTTCCTCGAGGGAGGAACCCTCTTGCACCCGCTGGGCGAGGCGCTCGAGGATGCTCATGGCGGCGTGGCCCTCGTTGACGTGCCAGGTGGCCGGCTCGATGTCGAGCGCCTGGAGCGCCTTCACCGACCCGACGCCGAGCACCAGCTCCTGCACGAACCGCATCTCGCGGCCTCGCACGTAGAGCGCATGGGTGATCGGTCGATCCGCCGGGGTGTTGGCGGAGACGTCCGTGTCGAGGAGCAGCAGCGGGACGCGTCCGACCTGGAACGTCCACACGGCCGCCGACACCTGCCGGTCGCGGACGTCGATCGTGACTTTCAGCTGGCCGCCGCCTGGCCCCTGGGCGGGGCGGACCGGGAGCCGGAACACGTCGAGCATCGGGAAGAAGTGATGCTGGGTGCCGTCGAGGTCCAGGAACTGACGGAAGTAGCCGCGTCGGTAGAGAAGGCCGGTGCCGACGAAGGGCAGGCCCAGGTCGGAGGCCGACTTGGCGTGGTCGCCGGCCAGCACTCCCAGGCCGCCGGAGTACCCGGGGTTCGAGGGATGGACGCCGTACTCGGCGCACAGGTAGGCGATCGGACCGGCGTGCCGGTCACCATGGTGGCGGTCGTACCAGGTGTCGTCGCTCGACATGTACTCGTCGAACCGTCGGACCACCTCGCTGTACAGCTCCCCGAAGAGGTCGCTGTCGACGAGCGACTCCCAGGCCTGCTCGTCCATGGCGGCGAGCATCTCGACCGGGTTCCGATACCGCTGCCAGAGCGACGAGTCGAGCTGGCGCCAGAGCTGGTAGGCGGCGCTGTCCCACGACCACCAGAGGTTGTAGGCGAGGTCGTACAGGCGAGCGAACTGCTTGGGGATGAAGAACTCGCTGCTCTGGTTCACGGGGATGGAGACGCGCATGGGAACTCTCAGATCGTCGTACTTGTGGGGGACGCCGGGTTGCGGCGGAGGGCGAGGATGAGCCGTTCACTACCCTCGCCGTACGCACTCACACATGCGCACACCCGGGAGCTTATACGGATGCGTGACCGCACATGCAACACACGCCCGTTCCCGTCGACCGGAGGGTGTGGCGCATGAGCCGGATCGCGATGGAGGAAGTCGACCGGGCGGCGGAGCGCATCGGCCCGCACACCCACGTGACGCCGACGTTGTCGTCCCGCCGCATCGGGGAGATGGCCGGGATCGAGCTGTGGCTGAAGGCCGAGTGTCTGCAGAAGACCGGCAGCTTCAAGCCGCGAGGCGCCATCAACCGGCTCGAGACCTTGACCGACGCCCAGCGTGCTGCCGGCGTCGTCACGGTCTCTGCCGGCAACCACGCCCAGGGGCTCGCCTATGCAGCGGGGCGGGTCGGTGTCGACTGCACGGTCGTGATGCCCGAGACGGCGCCGCAGGCGAAAGTGGCCGCCTCGCGGTCGTACGGAGCCGAGGTGATCCTGCACGGCACCGTGACGGATGCCTTCGCCCTGGCGCTCGAGATCGCCGAGTCCGGGCGAACGCTGGCGCACCCCTACGACGATCCGATGGTGATCGCCGGGCAGGGGACGCTGGCTCGCGAGCTCCTCTCTGCGGTGCCGGACCCCGAGGTGGTGGTCGTCCCGATCGGCGGCGGTGGCCTCATCTCGGGGGTCGCCACGGTCTGTGAGGCAGTGAGCCCTTCGACGAGAGTCATCGGCGTGGAGCCGCGCGGGGCGGCCACGATGACGGCGGCGCTCGACGCCGGGGAGCCGGTGGCGATCGTTCCCGAGACCCTCGCCGATGGCCTGTCCGCCCCCATCGCCGGCGAGCACACGATGGCGATCGTCGACGAGCTCGTCGAGCAGATCGTGCTGGTCGACGAGGACGAGATCGCCCAGGCCATGGGGGTGCTGGCGGCGTCCGCCAAGCTGGTCACCGAGGGCTCCGGTGCCGCCGCCGTGGCGGCGCTCCTGGCTGGTCGCATCGACCTGCGCCCGGGAGCTCGGGTGGTGGCCGTCTGCAGCGGTGGGAACATCGATCTCACCCGCTTCGCCGAGCTGGTCAGCGGCGGCGGAGCGCCTGGTCAGGCAGGGTCTTCGACCTGAGATGGCGCGTGGCGTAGCGCTTCGCCTTCCTTAGAATTCGGCGCGAATCAGACCGCACTCGGGCTGGCGGTCGAAACGGCAGGGAGCAGATGTCCGCCACCACACCACCGCCACAGGGCGCCACCGACTCGGCGACCGACGAAGGCTCGATTCCTCGTCGGGCGGTTCTCGTCCACGACGACGGCACCACCGTCGAGGCCGGGTTCTTCGGGGACGCCGGCCACACCCTCTTCGGCGTGACCACGATGCCGGCCCGGCCGAACGGGCGGGGAGTCGTGATCTGCAGTCCGATCCTCAACGACCAGCTCAAGAACAACCGCCGTGAAGTGCTGCTGTCCAGGGAGCTGGCCCGACGCGGGTTCGCGGTCCAGAGGTTCCACTACGCCGGCACCGGGAGCTCGGAGGGCGATCTCGAGGAGATGACCCTCGACACCATGACCGTCGACGCCGAGGCGGCGACGGCCCATCTTCGTGCGTCGACCGGCGTGGACTCCCTGGCCTTCATGGGAACGCGCATGTCGGTCATTCCCGCCGCCACGCTGGCCGCCCGGCACGGCGCGCCGGTGGCGCTCTGGGAGCCCACCGAGGGCACGGCGTTCTTCCGCGATCTCTTCCGCGGGATGATGATGATCGAGATGACCTCAGACGGGGGAGGCGCCACCATCCCTGAGCTGAAGGCACGCTTCGAGGAGCAGCGCACGATCGACGCCGCCGGGTTCTCCGTCAGCTGGAAGTTCTACGAGAACTCGGACCATCGCCTGGCCG
>JBPEXB010000045.1:0-3708 GCA_052032125.1 Acidimicrobiia bacterium | reverse complement strand
CACCCTCATCACACACCACCGGCTCACACGTATCAGCGACACCATTGTCGCCCGTGTCCGACGAGGACTCACCCTCATCACACACCACCGGCTCACACGTGTCCCCGGCATCGTTGAGTGTCTCGCCCAGATCGCACACCGGCGGCGTGTCGCAGTTGGCCTGGTAGGTGGCCTCGTGCAGGGTCTCACCCTCGACCTGGACCGTGACCTGGACGGGATCGCCGTCCTCGACCGGCGCTTCGAGGCTCTCGGTGTCGACCGTCAGGGGCGCCACCGGGACCTCCACACCGCTCTCGAGCGTCGGATCCGTGCTCACGAAGAACGTGTTCTCGACCGTGCTCTCCTCGTTGTCGAGGGTCACGAGGATCGCCGCGTCGCCGCACTCCCATTCGCTGTTCGCGGACGGTGCGTCGACGACCGGATCGCAGCCGGTGCTCGGTCCACCGATCTCGACGCTGCTGAGCGGGTTCTCGCCGTTGCTCGCCGGGTCGCCGCTCTTCCACGAGCCGAAGTCGCGTGTCCGCAGCGTCACGGGGAACGCGGTGTCACCCGGAACGGTGATCGAGCCGGTCACCCGGCCGTTGTTGTCCGGGGTGAAGTCGATGTCGTCGTCGATGAGGATGTACTCCGTCGCCCCGGCGGGCAGGTAGTCGAGCTCGACGTGCCCGAGTGCCTGGGATCCGTCGGGCGCCGGCGCGCCGGCGATGTCCTCGTTGGCGATGTAGTACTCCCACGCCTCGGGACCGGGGGCCGACGACCAGGTCTGGACCGTGTAGTTGATCTGCACGTCGCCGGGCTCGTACTCGGAGCAGAGGGCGTTGCCCACGACCTCGGGATGGTGCGCGGCGCTGGGGGTGGCCGAGAAGACCACGCCGGCGAGGGCGAGGCCGAGGACACCGACGAGTGCGCCCAGGGATCGGCGCACGGCGCGTCCTGGTCGGCTCGACGTCATCGGTGGTGGGCCGTGGGGGGTGTACTCCATTGCAGTTCTCCGCTCGGATGGTGGGTCCCGCAGGTGCGGGCTCGGTCGAGCGATCCGGTCTCGCCACTCACTCCCCGGTCCAGCAGGCGACCGACTCGTCCACGATCGCTCGTGGACTGCTGATCCGGATCTTCGTGTCTCGCTACGGCCGTCGGACGGCCATGTGGTGGCAGTGTCACGCGTCCGTCGTCGCTCGCGATAGGCCGTACCGCCCATTCCTCACGGAGAGTGCCCGCCCGAGCTGCTCCCGTTGCCGGATTTTCCGTTTTTCCGGGAATTGTCCATCCGTTCCGTAATGCAATTGTCACGGAGCGCGCGGTCTCGCTCGAGCGCCACGGGCTCCCCCATCAGGATCGAGCGCAGGCGGCGCCACTCCTCGGCACAGCCAGGTTCGGGCGTGGTCCCGCAACGGCCGGCGTTGTCCACAGGCAATACACAGCTGTGGATGGCTCGATGTTGACTAGAGCCTCGCTGTCGAGTCGACGGTGAGGCCTGACGAGGAGATCAGCCGCCGACCATCGCTCGATAGATCCGCTCGAGGTCGTCCAGATCCGCGAACTCGACCACAACACGGCCCCGGCCGCCGGTCCCCGTGATCGAGACCCGGGTCGAGAGGTGGTCGGCGATCAGCTCCTCGAGCTCGAGGAAGCCGGGCTCCGGCAGCGGGGTGTCGGCCGGCTTCGAGCGTGTCGGGGCGGTGCCGGACGGCGCCGGCGCCGGCGGCTCGGCCGTGCCACGGGACTTGACCAGGTCCTCGGCCGCACGGACCGAGAGTCCCTCGCTCACGATCCGCCGGGCGAGTTCGGTCTGCAGCGCGCGGTCGGGTGTGGCGAGCAGTGCCCGGGCGTGGCCGGCCGAGAGGGAGCCGTCGGCGACCTGGGCCTGGATCGTCGGCGGGAGCTGGAAGAGGCGGAGGGTGTTGGAGACCGCCGAGCGGCTCTTGCCCACGCGTGTGGCAACCTCGTCCTGTGTGAGACCGAAGTCCTCGATCAGCTGTTGATAGGCAGCGGCCTCCTCGAGGACGTTGAGATCGGCGCGGTGCAGGTTCTCCACCAGGGCCTGCTCGAGGCGCTCGACGTCGGTGTCGGCCTCCCGTACCACGACCGGGATCGTGGCCAGGCCGGCCCGCTTCGCCGCCCGCCACCGGCGTTCGCCCGCGATGAGCTCGTATCTGCCGTCCCCGATGTCTCGGACGAGGATCGGTTGCAACACCCCCAGCTCGGCGATCGACGCCGTCAGACCCGCCAGGGATTCCTCGTCGAAGTGGGTGCGCGGTTGTTGCGGATTCGGGGTGACCGCCGCGGTCACCACCTCGAGCGCGCCGCCCTCCCCCGCCTCGCCGCTCCGGCCCTCGGAGAACTCGCTCGGTATCAGCGCACCGAGCCCTCGACCGAGGCCCGACTTCCGTGCGCTGGCGGCCTTCTGCGTCATGTGTGTCCCCCTCGGGTCATGCGGTCTCCTCGACCGCTGGAACCTCGTCGTCCGACGACTCCGCCGAAGGCGGTGCACCGCCCGAGACCTCTCTCGCGAGCTCGCGATAAGCGATCGCCCCCCGTGAGCGTGGGTCGAATGCGAGGATCGGCTGTCCGAACGACGGCGCCTCGGACAGTCGAACCGTCCGTGGGACGACCATCCGGCAGACTCGGTCGCCGAAGTGCGTCCGCACCTCGGCGACGACCTGGTCGGCGAGCTTCGTGCGGGCGTCGTACATCACGCAGACGAACGTCGAGACCTCGAGATCCTGGTTGAGGTTGCGCTGCACGAGGGCGACGTTGCGGAGGAGCTGCCCGAGTCCTTCGAGCGCGTAGTACTCGCACTGGATGGGAACGAGGACCTCGCCCGCGGCGGCCAGTCCGTTGATCGTGAGCAGTCCCAGGGAGGGCGGGCAGTCGATCAGGACGTAGTCGTAGTCGTCCTCGACCTCGTCGAGCGCATGCCGGAGCCGGAGTTCTCGGGAGAACGCGGGAACGAGTTCGATCTCGGCACCCGCGAGGTCGAGACTGGACGGTGCGACGAACAGGTTCCGCATCGACGTGGCCTCGATGGTGTCGTCGATGCTGGCCTCGTGGATGATGACGTCGTACATCGACAGGTGGAGGTCCCGGATGTTGATGCCCAGGCCCGTGCTCGCATTGCCCTGGGGATCGAGGTCGACGACCAGCGTCCGGTAGCCGGCCTCGGCCAGGGCCGCGCCCAGGTTGACCGCCGTCGTCGTCTTGCCGACGCCGCCCTTCTGGTTGGCGACGGCGAGGATACGGGGCAGGGCGTGGCCGGCCGCATCCCGTCGACGGGAATCGCCGGCCGCTGCATCGTTCGGGTTCGTGGTCGACCGAGGGGTCGGCGCCGCACCGGGCAACCGGTCGGCTCCCGGCAGGCGACTGGTCGCCAGCGCATCGCCCGTCACGACGTCCGATGGCATGGTCGGCGCCGTCGAGGTCGGAGGTCCATCGGCGGTGGATGCAGAACCCTGGACTTCATCTCGACCGATTTCGGGTGATTCTGGGTCCTCTGAGTCGACGTCCACGGGGGATGGACCCGAGGTACCGCTGGTCGACTCCGGCACCGGATCGTCGGAGACCTCTGCAGGTGCGTCCGGCGACGTTTCCGTCGTCGACTCTTCCTCACCATCGTCGGCACCGCCGCCGCGTGCGTCTGCCGATTCGTCGACCTCGGGTTCGACACCGGTCGCGCAGTCGTCATCGACGTCGGATCGTGCGATGGCAGCA
>JBPEXB010000449.1:0-1595 GCA_052032125.1 Acidimicrobiia bacterium | reverse complement strand
ACTGAAGAAGTCCGACATCCTCCAGCAGGCCCAGGACGCCGAAATCGTCTTCGGCCAGGGCGGAAACGCGATCACCGTGTACCGCGACTCCAACACGGTCAGCGACCTCGTGAGCGGGGTGACCCTCACGCTCAACGAGGTGACCACCGAACCCGTCACCGTCACCGTGACCCGGGACGAGGACGCGGCGGTGGAGGCCATCCAGGGGCTCGTCACCGAACTGAACGCGGTGATCGGCGAGCTCCAGAAGGCCACCGCGTACAACGCCGAGGCCGAGACGGCGGCGCCCCTCCAGGGCGACTCGACCGCCCGGACCCTCGAGACGCAACTGCGATCGGTGGTGTCGGCGCTCTACGACGACCTCTCCGGCGAGCACACCTTTGCCTCGTCGGTGGGCCTGACCCTCACCAGGGAAGGGACGTTCGAGCTCGACATCGACAAGCTCCGCGCCGAGATGGCAGAGGACTTCCCGCCGGTGGCGGCCTTCTTCGAAGGCGACGGCACGGCCGGCGGCCTGGCCGCAGCCATCGACGAGTTCCTCGAGGGCGTGACCGGCAGCGACGGCTCGATCCAGCGAGCGCGTGATCGGTGGCAGAACCAGATCGACGACACGACCGAGGCCATCCGCAAGCTGGAGGACCGCGTCGACCGCCGGGAGGCTGCGCTCATCGCACAGTTCGCCCGCCTGGAGACGTCGATGTCGCAGCTGAGTGGCCTGGCCGCCTCGCTGGCCGCCGCCCTGCCGGGGCTGTCCGGATGACGATCCACGCCGACCCACGCACGATGCAGCGTCAGCTGGAGGCCTACCAGAGCCAGGCCGTCGAGACGGCCAGCCCTGCCCGGCTCGTGTCGCTGCTCTTCGAGGGAGCGCTGGCCCAGATCGGGCAGGCCCGAGTGGCCATCGAGCTCGGCCTCGTCGAAGAGGCGCACGACCGGTTGCTGAAGGCCCAGGCGATCGTGACCGAGCTCTCTGCCTCGCTGAACATGAAGGAGGGCGGCGAGCTGGCCACCCGGCTGGCGGCGCTGTACGACTACTGCACCAACCAGCTCGTGGAGGCCAACGTCCGCAAGGACGCCGAAGTCCTCGACCCGGTGGTCGACGTCCTCCGCTCGCTCGGCGAGTCCTGGGAGACGATGACGGGAGAGCTCTTTGCTGACCACTGATTGGCACGACGTCGTCGAGGACCTCGAGTCGCTCTGCGAGGCGTGGTCGCTGATCGCCGCCGGCGATCAGGACGTCGTCGTGGCCGAGATGCCCCAGATGCCCACCGACGAACCGCCCGAGTTCCTGCTCCCCCGGCTCCTCGCCGTCCAGGAGGAGCTCGAGCGGGTGCGAGGCTCCCTCTCCCGCGCCCTCACCCAGACCCAAGAGGCCCTCTCCGAGCTCCGAGCCGCCCATCACGCCGCGGGGAAGTATCTGAGCAACTGAGCAGGCTCCGCCTGCTCAGTTGCGTACTGAGTACTGGGTACTGAGTACCGCGGCCGTCTCGCGTCGTGACGTCTCGACTGCGGAGTAGGTGGGGTGCAGCATCCGTCTGCGGATACCGAGTGGTCTCACTTCCCCCGACCACCTACTCGGGCACCCTGGACCTTGC